>CAZJQM010000023.1:0-9141 GCA_964548355.1 uncultured Pseudomonadota bacterium | reverse complement strand
TACTGGTTGCGTAACTTTAACAGGAGCAGGTTGTGTAACTTTTGCCAATTCTGGTTGTGGTGAGTTTACTGGGTTTGCCGGTGGCTTAGTTTCAGGTTTTGGTACTTGTGGCTTTGGAGCAACAGGTTTATGGGCAACTGGTTTGACCGGTTCAACTTTTTTTGATGCTGGTGTCGGAGCTGCTTTCTCGCCAGAAGTAGCTCGCCGAGCCTGTGGGCCCGGATGAGCATTCTGGGGTCCCCGCCCTAAGTTTGCGTGGGTGGGGCTAGAGACTGGTTTAGGTTGAGTGGCTTGTTTTGTTGGCTTGGGCACTTTAGCTTTGGATTGGGGCTTTTCAGGTGTTCCCTTAATTGTATTGACCAATTTTTGCGCTATTGAACCAAGCATTTTAGCGGCACTAGAAATATTTTTAACGGGCTTTTTTGAAGTCTGGCTATTTTTTTTCTTCGTCATAACAATCCCTTACTCAATAATTTTTTCTTCAAATCCTGGAAGGTGGTTAATAACTCTTTTACCTTTTGATCATTTTCCTCGTGCTCAGCTTCATGTAATTTCATCTTAATATCATGAACAATCTCTTTCCAATGCTTTTTTTGGAATTGGATAACTAATTGTTCAAATGTTTTTGAAGGATCTTCATCCTCACATTCTAATAAAAGCTGAGCAACTAGCTGTTGCTGATCTTGGGGTAACGTATCAAAAAAGGCAACAAAGTCGATTTGACCTTCAGCACCTGCTTTATTGAGCGCATGTAATATATCGCGCAAAGGTGGAGTGAAGTGTTTAATAACATAGTCGCTGTTGGTTTTTTGTAATAGCGTTACATCTGAAAGTATAACAGAAAATAGTTTTTTTTCTAATAGTGATATTTGATCGATGCTCGACAGAGGGGATGCGTGCAGAATTGGGGTGGATATAGTCTTTTCTCCCTGCAATGCTTTGTGCAGTTCTCCCTTGAGAGAATCAAATGGGATACCCAATGCTTCGCTTGCCCGTTGAACCAGCAGGTCTCGCTTGAGGTCATCGGTGATATTTTTAAGAATGCTGATGAGCTTTTGGGTGTTTTTGAGCTTTTCGTTAAGCGGAAGACGTGCAAAATCGATGCCGATGCTATCGATATAAAACTGGAAAATATCTTTAAAGCTGTGGAGAAACTTATCAATAGAACCATGCTTGGTCAGGATCGATGCTGGATCTTCGCCAGGTGGCAAATTGACTACAAATAGTTCCAAGTTAACTTCCCAGCATAGTTCGGCCAAACGTAACATGGCTTTCTGCCCGGCCTGATCGCCATCATACACGACATACAAGGTGTGAACGTAGCGAGCGATGGTTTTAAGATGTTCGGAAGTACACGCAGTACCCAAAGTTGCTAATGAATTAGAATGGCCCATTTGAGCCATGGCCATACAGTCGGTATACCCTTCAACGATATATGCTTTGCCGTGTTGTTCGGTAAAATGTTGTTTGGCAAAATCGAGGCCAAAAAATAAGGAACCTTTGGTGAAAAACTGATTTTCATGGGAGTTGTAATATTTAGCCCGTTCATCGCCAGTTTTAAAAATGCGGCCACCAAATCCGCAAGTGCGACCTAAAAGATCTTTGATGGGGAAAATAAGGCGTTCTTCAAAAGGTGAATAACGGGTGTGTTTACCTTGAGCAATGATCTGGGCCGATATAAGGTCGTCGGCCAAAAAACTCTGCGCAGAGACAAATTTGATAAGACTTTCTAAGCCTTTTGAACCACCGAGGAAATAGCCAATGTTAAACAGTTGTAATGTTTTTTTGGTAAACCCGCGCTTTAAAAAATATTCAGAAGCTTCTTTGCTATCATTTAAATTCTTATGTGCCCACTGCGCAACCAACGAGCAAAGCTCAAAGTAACGCTTTTTATGCACTTGGCCTTCAGATGATGCTTCTTTTTCTATACGTACGGAATTAGGTACTTCAAGACCGAATCGTTCGATTAAATGATCGGCCGCTTCTTTTTGTGAGCAATGTTCAATAGTGGCAATAAATGCTATGACATCACCCGATGCATGGCAGCCAAAGCAGTAAAAAATTTCTTTGTGAGGACTGACGGTAAATGACGCAGTTTTTTCGCTGTGGAAAGGGCAGGTGCCTTTGTAGTAAATACCACCCTTTTTAAGGGTTACGTACTCATTGATAACATCAAGAATAGAAACTTTTGATTTTACGTAGGCAAATAGATTCATGAGCGTGCTGATTTTTTAGCAACTGTTTGTCGTATGAACAGGGCAAGACCTGCTGCGAATAGCAGCCAAGCAACTTGTTGGTAGGTGGAAAAATATCCACATAATGATGTTGGCACGTGATCGTAACGCCAAAAATCGGTAATGATGCGTTCTAAGCTGGTAAGCATAAGAAATATGCCGAATAATTGTCCGGGTTTTTTAAACTGATACTGCAGATATGTGTACATCAATACAAAAATGAGGGTGAGTGCACATGCACTATATAATTGGCTTGGATGTAATGGAATACCTAAAGGTGCTTGTGAATCTGGATGCAGATACGTAATAGCCCAGGACGTAGAACAAGGAATCCCATGACAACATCCTGCAAAAAAACAGCCTACTCTGCCAAACGCCTGAACCAAGGGCAAATAGATTGCGATAATATCAAGAACGGGCAGCATAGGAATTTTTTTGTAATGAAAATAAATAATCGCACAAATTAAACCGCCGACAATAGCACCTAATACTGAAAGGCCATTCCAAGGGAGCAGGAGTTCCTGCCATGATGATATTTCAGAATAAGAAGTTATGACGTATAACAGATGCCCGCCGATAAGTGATGCAACAATAATCCAGCCTAAGCCATTAAAAAATTCATCAGTACTGATATATTTTTCTCGCTTGGGATGATTCAAAAAAAAGCGGGTAAATAAAACAATGCCAATAACAATAGCAAGACCATAACTTTGAATATACAAGGGACCGTAGATATGAAGAATATGTGGGATCATGGTAAACCTCATGAAATCAGTTCTTGTACCAATGTTCTACCAAGTTAAGTATTTTGGCAACTACTATTCTATCCATAAGACTTCTCTAAGCAGTTCTTTCTTATATGTTTGATTACTACTTTTTATTGCTGTTGCAAGATGTTGTTTCCATTGTCTTGCATATCGATGGATGAAATCTTGAGAAAAAAGATCTTCACAACCTTCATAGGGCTTAGTAACCATATAAAATGCTAGATATGAATCATGAATATCTTTTAAGTTTTTATAATCAGTTGGAAAAAGTGCTTGGGCCCAGACATTTATTTTTTTTTGGAAACAGAATAATTCATCCCTATCTACACGATGACCATCTCCTAAAATAAGTATGAGAGCTTCAAATTGTTTGATATAAAAAAGACTTTGATTCTCTTTATTAATCTCGTTACACATCATGCGAATTTGTGTCGAGATAGCGGCTTTCTTTTCTGCATCACTTGTTGGATTCATTGCAAAGATCGAAGATGAATATAATGCTGTAATAAAGGCAAAAATATAATTTTTTATCATTTGTTCTCCAAGTATTTTTGTCATCGAACTTCCTGTAATTGTCGTGATCTAAAAATAAGCAAAGAAATAGCAGCTGGCGTCATGCCGGAAATTAACATTGCTTGAGCAATAGTTTTTGGCTTAACTTTGTTAAGTTTTTGGCGCAATTCAGTAGACAGTCCATCAATCGAATTAAGATCCAATGTTGTTGGAATAACAAGATCTTGGAATTGGCGTGCTTTTTCCACTTCGCGTTCTTCGCGGCGTAAGTAAGGCTCATATTTTACTTCTGCGTACATCGATTGCACAGCGCGATCAGATAATTCGCACCCTGCCGCTTTAACAATATTTTCTGGTTTGCATTCGAATTCACCGAACAGTTTTAAAAGCTCGGTATTATTATTGCCAGCTCGCAAGTTTTTAATAGTACCTTCAACTATATCTTTCTCATTTTTAATCGCTTGATACAACTCTTGTGGAATAAGTCCCAAATTGTATGAACGTTCTCCTAAGCGAGCAAATACATTGTCTTGGCGGAGTAATAGCCTGCGCTCAGCGCGAGAAGTAAACATGCGATATGGTTCATCAACGCCGAGCGTCACCAAGTCGTCGATCATTATGCCGATATAACTTTCATTACGGTCCAGGATGAATGGCTCTTTGCCTTGTGTTTTAAGTGCCGCATTAATACCGGCAACAATTCCTTGGCCTGCAGCTTCTTCATAACCTGTTGTGCCATTAATTTGACCAGCTAAAAATAAGCCAGGAACTTTTTTAACTTCAAGTGAATAACTTAACTGATCAGGCAATACATAGTCATATTCGACTGCATATCCGGGACGTACAATGATTGCTTGTTCAAAACCAACAATCGAACGTACATATTCTTTTTGCACTTCAAAAGGCAATGATGTTGAAATACCATTTGGGTAAATTTCTTCAGATGAAGCACTTTCTGGTTCTACAAACACATGGTGTGATTGTTTATCAGGAAATCGTGCAATTTTATCTTCAATAGAAGGGCAATAGCGTGGACCAGTTCCCTTAATGTTGCCGCTATACATGGGCGAGAGATGTAAATTCTTTCTAATAATTTCATGTGTCTTGGCATTAGTATGCGTGATATAACAATCACGTTTAGTTGTCGTTTGATGCGGGTGAAATTCGAACAAGTAATTAAGATTATCTGCTTGCTGAACTTCCATGCGGGAAAAATCAAGACTTGAGCGTAACAAGCGTGGCGGAGTACCTGTTTTTAAACGCCCCATTTTTAAGTTAAGGCGGGCGAGCATTCGTGATAGCCCGGCGACAGATTCTTCACCTTGTCTGCCGGCAGAATAGTTAGTTTTACCAATATGAATAAGCCCATTTAAGAATGTGCCAGTAGTGATAACAACGCAGGGCGCACTATATTCTGCACCTTCACGCGTACGTACACCTTGGATCGCACCTTCATCAGAAACGAGCAGTTCATCTACCATGCCTAATGCAAGTGTTAAGTTGGGCGTACTTTCTAATAATTCTTTGCTTAATTTATTATATTCATGCTTGTCGATTTGTAGACGAAGGCCATGCACGGCAGGGCCTTTACTGGTATTGAGCATGCGGGCTTGCAGATATGTTTTGGTGCATAACTTTGGCATTACGCCGCCCAGAGCACTAATTTCAAAAACAACATGCCCTTTACCCACACCGCCAACGGCAGGGTTGCAGGGCATATAGCCGATGCGATCAAGATTCAATGTAATCATGAGCGTTTTACAGCCCATGCGCGCAGAAGCATGTGCTGCTTCGATGCCAGCATGGCCGCCACCCACAATAATTACATCAAAATCAAAACCGGTTTGTTTGTTCATGGTAAAAGAAAAAGCCTTTAAGAATGCGTGATGTTGAGATTATAGTGTATCTTAAAGGCTTTTATTGCGCAATTTAGTTGTTGTTGTCTTGATTCTTTTGTTGTTCCACTTTTGCGAGTTGTACTAATTCTGCCAGCGATGTTCTTGCTAAATTAATGCCTAATCTTTTTGCCATGGATGCGTATGGTTTTTTGTCCTTGTCATTGTACTGTTGATAATGTCGTTCAGATGCTTTTAAATACTGAAGATTCATTTGGCTTTGAGAAGGTTTTAACCGTTGTTCTTCAGGAGGGAGCTTTAATGAATCAAAATAATTTGTTACTCCAGCTCCAGCTTCAGCTCTGAGTTGGCTTAAAGGTTTATTAGCTTCTTCCATATTTTCAGCATAATCTCTAAAGGATTGAGATCCTTCACCACCATATGATGTGGTTCGTGCATGTGTGCCAGCTGAAATATTGTTAGAAGAAGATGTATTTCCAGTAGGTTTATAAATACCATCTGTTTCTTCCTGTGGTAGAGGCGGCATGCTAGCATCATAATTAAGACTAAATTGTTGTATATCATCTGAATTTTTATGTATTTTTGGCCAACAGGCATTAATAGAGTTAATTCCGTAGGCGCATAGTAAGATAAGTACAAATATGTTTTTAGTATACATAAGTCCCCCTTGAACGTTAGTAAGTAAAAAAACCTTTGGCGCACAGTGTACGCCAAAGGTTTTTAAAATCAATACTTAAACTAAAAGGTGAACTTAGTCGCCTTGGTTTTTTTCGCCTAGATTGTGTTGATTTTTGTGTTCTGGAGTTATTTTTGAATGGCCATAATCACTAGAAGAATAATGACCTGTGCGTCTTTGCATCTCAACAGAATATCTTTCAGGATCTTCTGTTCTCATTCGCTCGAAACGCTCTAAACTTTTTCTAGTTGCGGTATCACAGTTAAATAATTTTGAGTTTGTACCGCTTCTTTTATATGCGAAGCTTGATTGAGAATTCTCTACTTCTTTTAGTACTCGAGCATCTCTTTCCGAAGCTCGTTTTTTTTCTTTCTCAACTTTTCTCTTATGAGGAGAGAAGAATGTTAAAAACTTTTCCAAACGGTTTTTATTTGCTGTGTCATTTTCCATAGCACATGCAGCAGAGCCTATGCTCAGTAATAATGCAAAAATAATATGTTTATTGATAATCATATAACCTCATTTGATTGAATTAAGTAACCCATTTTAGAGAGAAGAAACCTCCATTTCCCCTATCAAAACTGGAAATACAACATAAACACCCTTTATGTATATATTTTTAATGTGACATTAAATGCATAACACGTCTTTTGATACTATTAGCCTGCTTCGGATCAAATAAATTTTTGTCTAAGAACAATCCTATTTGAGGAGGCAATACTTTTGTATTAACGTCTTGTAATTTACCCATAACCTGCCAGAACTGTTTAGCGTCAAGACATTTTTGGAAACAAACTACAAGGTTTTTAAACTGAGATTCATTTTCGAGTAATGTTTTAATAATAAAGATGAATATATGGAACTGAGTAACATTGGATAATACATGTGTTTTGAAAGGTTGAGGATCGGCACTTAAAAAGTGTTCACTTAAATGAATAAAAATATGAATTTTATGATCTAAAGTAAGATTTTTAATAAAATCTTCTTTAAGTTCTAGAGTAAATTGAAAAGTTTCAGTTTCATTTAAATGACATATGTCAGATTGTAGCTGAGCAATAGCAGCAGCCTTAGATTCTGCTGTTTCAACAATATCTTCATCTGTAATAGGTTTTATACGCTTTTTTTGAACAGTATCAAAAAGAGCAGTTGTTAATCCTGGAGCACCAGGTTTATTAGACTTAATGATGCCTATAGCCGCTTTTACTACTTCCATACGAGCAGCATCAATACCCAACATAGGTTGAGTTTGAACAACAGCTACGTTTGCATGAAGGTTATTCATGGTAACGCCAGCTGGAATAAGTAATGCTAATGATAACAGAGATAACTTGGGATATAATGATTTCATAGTAATCCTCCCAGAAAAGCTCTTTAAGCTATAATTTTTTAAATTTTTATATTTCATAACTAACTAAAGAAAGCATTAATAAAGGCGTGCTGAACAAGAAAATAGAGTTTGGAAAGCTGATTGTGAATTATGATCCATTGATATATTCCCTTCTAAAAAATAGAGAGATTTAATTTGTTTAAGGCAAGCTATCAGCGTGAGTTAGTTTAGCCAGCTTATGGTTGATGTCAAAAGCCTGTTTTATAACAGTTTTCAATTTTTATGTTGCCAATCTCTATTTTCAATCGATTTGCAACCTTTATTTTCTTTATTCAAAACACCGTCATAATAAATTGTTTAAAAGCCTAAAGCAAGAATTAAAGGCAAAATCATTAAAAACTATCTAAAAATAGCCATTTTTAGGTTAGCCTGATTTTGTATAAATCTTACTTTTAGTGCCTAAAAAAGCTTCTTTTGTTCATTTCAATCATTACCAGATTACCAAAAAGCCTCTATCGGGTCAAAAGCCCTATCTTTTCCCAGGTTACCGGGTATCATATTACTCTGTTAAAATCGGTGAATTTTAAGAGGTATATTTGACCCATGATCTATCATTTATCCCATTACCTGCAATCTCAGGTTCATGCCTTAAATGTTGTCCATTACGTCAGTTTTAGGGCATTAGCGGCCTTATTAACGTCCTTAGTTATATCCTTTATTTTTGGCAACTATTTCATTGAAAAATCTAAGCTTTTTTTCAGAGCAAAAGCACGTGAATTAACCCCTGAAAATCACAGAGCTAAAGATAATATGCCTACTATGGGGGGTATATTTATCCTCTTAAATGTCTTCTTTTCTACCTTGTTATGGGCCAATTTGGGTAAGCCTGTCGTTTGGGCTATGCTCCTCTGCCTGGGCAGTTTTGGGGCTATTGGGTTCTGGGATGATTGGAATAAGATACGCAAAGTTAAGGGCATTTCAGCCTCTCAAAAAAGCCTACTACAGCTTTTAGCAGCAACCGGTGTTACCTGTTTTTGGCTATGGACAACAGGAGCAGCAACTACAATAACATTTCCATTTTTCAAATATTTTCAGCCTAATATTGGCCTACTGTTTATACCATGGGCAGTGTTTATTATTGTCGGGTGCAGCAATGCAGTGAACTTAACTGATGGTCTAGATGGATTAGCTATAGGTTCTTTAATACCCAATTTTGCTACTTTTTCTACTATCTGTTATTTGGCAGGCCACATAAAAATAGCCAATTATCTTCATATCCCATTTGCAGATAGTGCAGAAGTAACAGTAGTTGGTGCTACCTTGGTTGGCGCTTCAATTGGGTTTCTTTGGTATAACACCTATCCTGCACAAATATTTATGGGAGATGTTGGGTCATTGGCATTAGGCAGTGCTTTAGCACTTATGGCATTGATCGCAAAAGAAGAAATCTTATTGGGTATTGCAGGTGGTTTATTTGTCATCGAAGCATTGTCAGTGATGATGCAAGTCTATTCATATAAATATCGTGGTAAACGGATATTTAAAATGGCGCCTATTCATCATCATTTTGAACTTCTTGGTTGGCAGGAATCAAAAATTACGGTGCGCTTTGGCATCATATCTTTGATCTTGTGCCTTATTACCTTAATGACGCTTAAGATGCGCTGACGTGCAGTAATACATTATCGCGCCCAACATAACGATGATCATAAAAAAGACAAATGATCCGGTGCCAAAAATCATAAAATTACGCACACATGATCCGATA
>CAZJQM010000022.1:0-9276 GCA_964548355.1 uncultured Pseudomonadota bacterium | reverse complement strand
TCCAAACTACAAGCCAATTTTAGATAAAAATGGTTTTGTACCAGCAACTGTAGAACGATCTGATTTTATCAAAACATTGCGCCGTTCTGCATGTTTGTTATCAGGACAGTTTATTGCAACTAAGTTTGAGTTTGGCGATAAAATGCTCGCAGTTTCTATGCAAAATAAAGAAGTAGGCAAACTTGAAGAGAAGTTGTCGTTAGAAGGTTTTGAAGGTGCCAAGCTTGAACTTCGTTTCTATGCACCATATCTTCTTAATGGTTTGCAATCTTTTAATGATGCAAAAAGTACTTTGTATCTAAAAAACTCATCGCGGCCGATTATTTTTGAATCAAGCAACCCTGATATGCATTTAACTTATTTGGTTATGCCAGTATCACCAACAACATCAGCATAGAGCAGTGCAGATAAAAAAGATTCATATTAAAGGATTTCGCTGTTTTGATCAGTTTTCATTGGACATCAAAAACCCTGTGGTATTACTGCAGGGCCCTAATGGGTCTGGAAAAACATCGTTATTAGAAGCATTACATTACGTGTGTTATTTGCGATCTTTTAGAACGCATATGCCGCGCGAACTGATACATTTTAACGATGAGCATTTTTTTATTAAGATCGAAATAGAGGATGCTGGTGGTATTGAGCGCAATGAGATTCAAGTAGGATTTGCAGGTAAAAAGCGCTTAGTTAAGCTCAACCAGAAGGCTGTTAAGTCTTTTAAAGAACTGACTGATTTTTATCGCATTATCACGTTAACAGAAGATGATCTTACCCTTATAAAAGGTGGGCCTGAAGTCAGAAGAGCATTTCTGGACCAGGCCTTGCTCCTCTTTGATCCTGAGTCTATAACCTTATTGCGCAAGTTAAGGGGTGTTATAGACAATAGAAATGCACTTCTTTTACAGGGAGGCTCACAAGCTTCATATGATCTATGGACCCAACAATTATGGGAATTGTCCTGCCAGGTGCATGGTAAAAGAAGCGAATTGTTAAGCCGGTTTGAGCAAAGAACCAATGAACTGCTCAAGCATTTTGGGCAAGATTTGAGCATACAGTGTATGTATGAAGCCAAGCGCCGGACCGCGAATCAATCTTATGAGGCGTTTCTGTTAGAAAATCCTATGCTTCAGGAAGAGGAAGGCCGACTTAAAAGATCACTTTTTGGAGCCCATTTAGATGATTTTGCTATTCAGTTTTGCAATAAGAAGTCCAAGGTTTATGCATCTCGAGGGCAACAAAAACTGATAACTATATTGCTTAAAATAGCCCAAATGAAAGAACTGGTAGCCTGTAAGGGGGCGGCCATATTCCTTCTTGACGATTTTGTGACCGATTTTGATGATAGAACGGTACAGATTCTGCTTTCCTTGCTAACTACCCTGGAAGGGCAATTAATATTTACCTGCCCGACTGCCGATAGTGTCCTTGAAAAGAATCTTTCAGGCTGTCAGATTGATAGGGTGAAATTGACAGGTAGAATGGAAGGTTGATCCAGGGGCTCTTTTTTTATTTTGAACCCGTTGACAGTAAAGATAAAATCCTTTAACTTAGTTCTAGTTTGAATGACTTTTTATATCCGAGCGAATTAAAAGCTCCTTTGACATTTTTTATAAAAGGTCCATAATAAAATTCACTAATGATGCGGTTTTTAACTAAATCCATCATCGTACTTAGGCTTCATTACTACTCTCCTTTTTTCCACTGCATTGATTTCGGTCAATGCGGTGGTTTTTTTTTACCTTGTTTTTTATGCGCTTTTTTCTTATCTTGAAGGCAAGTTAAAAACGGAGTGTAGTATGCACATAAATTTTAGATTATTACCAATTGTACTAACGGTTTTTGGTTATGCTCAGATGAGCTCGTTGCCAAATTCTCATAATCCATCTTCAGTTCTTCTCATTCATATACAACAGACACCAACCGATGAAACTCATCATCGGGAATTAAATAAGCAGATCCATATTCTTGTAGATGAAATGAACGTATGGCTTGAATTATATAAGCAACAGTTATCATGGTGGGATCAGTTGAAGCTATGGATTTACGCATCCTGGGATCATCAGTTTTGTTTCACACGATTTGATTATCATTTTGGTAATGCAAGTATATGTGTGCCTTCTTGCATTGATCGGCAGATGGCTATCGACCAGTTAGAAGCTTCAATAAAATATAAACAGTTGCCCTTTATTCTTGAATGTGATTGCGACGTGCAGATTGCGCGCAATCCTGATATTGGACTAGAAGGATATGCTTTATCTTTAGATGTTTTAGAGAGATTGAAGCGTGGAGGCAATTTAACATCGAATCATTTGCCTGCTTCACAAAATGAGATTAAAGAAGCTTTATTCTGGCATCATTATCTACCCACTATTGGATTAAGAGTTGATTCATCAGATTTACCTTCGTATCCTTTTTTACCTCATTATTTTTCACTATGGGAATTAGCGCCATCAAAGGGAAAGGGTATAAAGGTTGCCATTATCGATACAGGCGTTGCTGCTTTTGGTGCAAAAGACAACAATAGCTTGAAAAAGAATTATGATCTGGAAATGAAAGCAGATTTTAATCAGTATACTTACAATGTAGTAAGCCAAGCTGGACTTGATCCAATCGAACGATGCATCCAAATGGTAATTCCTCTTCTTGGCAAAGAGGCTAATCATGCAGAGTTAGAACAACGCGTTCCTCGATGGATTAAAGAATGCTTAAAGCAAGGAAAATCTCCAAGCCTGCAGAAATTTATACATCAACATGGTGATGTTCAGCAAAAAGATGTTGCTTCTATTGAGCAATTTATTACTGAAAATTTTAACTTACTCAATCTTGATCATCCTTATAAAACATCAGTTATTGAACAGTTTGTGCCAGCGGCAAAAATTAATAGAAAGAAAACAACATTTGTAGCAGGTCACGGTAGTCACGCATTTGGAACTATTGCAGGTGCGCTTACTGATCACGCTGCAATAACACCTGACAATGACATTGGTATTTGTGGCCTGAGTCCCGCTGCAGATGTTATTATGATAAAAGCATTTAAAGATGATGGAATGAGCAATAAGTCATCACTTATCAATGCTTTAAAACGGGCAATTGCATATAAAACAGATGTCGTAAACTTAAGTTTAAAAATAGCAGATACGATCAACATACAAGATCCTTCAACCCAATTGCTTAATAGGTTATTAGGGCTTGTTCCTTATGTTGTTGCTGCATCTGGTAATGGTACGGGTGCAGAATCTTTTCCTGCGCATTTTGAAACGGTAACATTTGATGTTGGTGCATTTAAATATGAAAAAAATAAAGATCAGACTCGTTATCCCATCATTTCATTTTCACAATACAGTAAAGATTATGGCCCTAAATTTGTCGAACCAGGATACAATATTTTGAGTAGTGGCCTTGTAGCAAATCAAAAAGTAGATTCTATGTATGCGTTCATGAGTGGAACCTCAATGGCGGCTCCCATTATGACAGGATTTGTAGCATTAGTTCTTGCGGAATTTAAGAATAATTTTACTACCGATGAGCTGAGCAAAGTGATATATAAATCTACTATCTATTTGCAGGATGATGAGGATTGGAAGACGAAATCATTATTAGGCACTGTTGATATGAGAACATGTTTATTAACCCTGCATATTTTACGCGCATTAAAGGCACGCATTAAGCATGAAGCATCAGGCTATAATACAACCAAACAATTTGATAATTTACTACAAGCTGCTCATTATCTTCTTTTTGCAATGCCAAGGATGTATAGTGATGCATATCTCAATGGCATTTCTATACAGAATAATTTTATAGAGTTTGCGCATAAAGCAGATTTGTTTAAAAGACATAACTATACAGAATATAAAAAACATACGAGCTCATTAATGCCGTTGTTTAGTAAAGGAAGTTTAAAGTTAGATGCAACAGTGCATCACGTAACTGATTGGTTAATGTGTTGTGTTAAAAATACGTACAAGCAACAAAATTCGTGGTTTTTCACTGAGAAGCTTTATCATGAGCTTTGTGGTATACTTACTCAGCCTAAGGTTGAATTATTTGGAAACTTGAACAAAACACGTCAACAACGACTTGAGAAAAAAGTAATAATAGATAATTATTGGAAAGAGCAGGCAAAGAAATTACAAGAGGGTGCTTAAGGAGCTTAAATAACTATGTCGAAATATAATCTGATCACGTTATCCCTTCTTTTAAATGCATTTATAAACTGTAATGCAGTCGAATATGTGTACCCCAATGCTGCTATTGTTGATAAAGAAGGTTCTGTAAGGGTTTTTGTTACCATACAACATGCTCCAGATAGACTTGATTTATATGTCTGGAACCCTGTAGACAAAATTGCAACTAAAGCTGTACTATCAACATATACTCCTGCAGGATTTAAGGTTCTTCCCGATAAAAGTAGCTTTAGCTTTGTTGATAAAGCTGGCCGCATTTATCTCAAATCATTCAATAAGCGTTCACCTAAATTTATTCAGCTTTATGAGCCTATCAAAGATATTTCTATCATAGAGTGGAATGATTCTCAGTCATTTTATTTTATGGGTAAAGAAGCATCACATTATGCATTGTTTCATTCGAATTTAAATGGTTATATTCATCGTATTGTTCAGAGCATTGCCATGGATTACATCCATCCGTCAAAAGCAGGAAATACGCTCTTTTTTATTCAACGTAATGATAATAAAGAATATTCTATTGCTCAGTGTACATACCCTTATATAATTGATGACACTACTCTTATTAATGAAACCGAATATAATCGTCAACAACTTAATGAGATCGTTAATTCAACAAAGAATAAATATCCTTGTGTTGCAACAGAACAAATTCATACCCTTATATCTTTAGGTAAGCAACCTGCAGCTTTTTTAAACATGACTTCAGAGCAAGAAGGATTTTTTATTGAATATCCTGTCACTATTAATCGTACTGATCGCATTATTCCTTTTACCTATTGCCGTATAAAGAAAAATGGAAATATGTGGGTACGTCAACAACTTTTCACGTTTTCTTTACCCTCACATTTCTTCTTAACCGCGAATGATTTTCGTTTATATGAATCATTACTTCCACTCTTACCACGCCATATAAATAACTCGTTTTATTTTATGCATTGCAGTAATGAAGATGATCTGCAGACATCTGTATATAAGTATGACCTTGCTACAGGCAACATAAAGCCTATTTCACAAGTAGATGCTCAAGGCCCATTAGGGGTTTCCTACTTTGCACCAGTTCAAGTTAACTCTACGGTGTTTTATGGTGGCAAGCTTACGTCTGAGACTGCTGAAAACCATAAATATCCTACGTTATGGTTGAACAGTGATGGCTTTGCTTGTATCGATCTGCCTAGCGTTGATGATAAATGAACTCATCGCAACAATCACAAAATCTGCTATACTCACCGATATGATAGATATATTTACCAGAGTTATACGTATGATACTTATCTGCTTTTCCCATAAATATCCCCGCGTGGGGTAATCACTCACTCTCAAATCTTCTATGTAGCTTAAAAATTAAGTAATTTGACTAAGGAACTTGTGGATATTCTATTATTTTCTTCTTTTATCATCTATTTAGGCATTTTATTAGCCATTGGATATGCATCAGTATGGTCGCACAAAGGCCAATCTAATACTCTTTCTTCATTTATGTTGGGTGGGCGCTCGCTTAACTATTGGGTGACGGCAATTTCAGCCCATGCAGCAGATATGAGTGATTGGCTGTTAATGGGTTTTCCAGCAGCAGTTTATCTTAAGGGAATGTCGGCACTGTGGATTGCCATAGGCTTAACTATAGGTATGTCATGCACATGGCATTTTATTGCGCCACCTTTGCGTACGATAACAGAAAAGTACGATGTATATACGTTAACTGCTTATTTTGAAAAAAGATTCCGCGATACATCTGGCATGCTGCGCATCAGTGGCGCATGTATGATTGCTTTTTTCTTTACCATTTATTTAGCAGCAGGCATTAAAGGTGTTGGCCTTTTATTAACATCAGTTTTTGGCATCCCATATCATCTTGGAGCTTTGTTTGGCATTTTAATTGTTATTGCATATACCATTATCGGTGGATTTATAGCTGCAGGCTGGACTGAGCTTTTTCAAGGGCTTTTTCTTTTATGTATGCTTATCATAACTCCTTTATGTGCATATCAGTATATTGATGGTGCAGGTGCAATAATTAATGCTGCCGCTCAAAAAGGGATATCTTTATCATTATTTCCCGACTATTCCTTAACTACCATACTTGGTCTTATCTTTGGGCCTTTTGCCTGGGGATTGGGATACTTTGGTATGCCTCATGTATTGATTAAATTTTGCGGGGCTAAAAGTACAGATGAGTTACGAAAATCAAAATATATCGGCATGATATGGCAAACATTGGCTTTAGCTTCTGCAGCAGCTGTTGGATTAGTAGGGATAGCTTATTTTGCATCGCTTGCAAAACCCGAACTTATTTTTATCGAAATGACTAAAAGTTTATTCCCATCATTTATTGCAGGTTTTGTACTGTGCGCATTTTTAGCTGCAACATTGTCTACAATGGATGCTCAGTTGTTAGTATTGGCCGGCATCTTAGCTCAGGACATATATAAAGGTTCTATTAATAAAAAGGCTTCTGACACTAAGATTCTTTTTGTATATCGTCTTTCACTCATATTGATTGGATTGGTTTCATATTTCATTGCTTATAATGAACGCAGCACAGTTTTTGGGCTTGTTCAATATGCATGGGGGGGGTTGGGTGCTTCTTTTGGCCCCTTGGTCATTGGTTCATTGTATTCGAAATCTATCAATAAATATGGTGCATTAGCAGCAATCTTAGGCGGCGGTCTTGCAAGCGCATTATGGAAAAACAGCGTGGGAACTATTGCAGGAATAGCTATCAATGAAATTGTACCTGGATTTTTTGTAGGCTTTGTTCTACTCTATGTTGTAAGTTTTATTGCACGGAGGCTTGATATATTATGAAGAAACTCATGCTTGGTTTGATGGTTATGGCAAGTTCTTATGCTGTATCTAAAACACATGTTGATGTAACTTTGCACGTAGAAGAAAATGACGAACAGTATCTTATAGATAAATCAGTCTCATTTGAAAATCCACTCGTTCCAGTTGGCGATAAAGAGATAACTATCGATTTACGTAGAAACTTTGAAACAGATAAAGAAATAACAATTAAGTCTAAAGTCATCTTTAAAGATAAGCTTATTTGTGAGCCATTGATTGTTATTCCTTTTGGTGAAAAAGCCACAGTAACATTCAGCAAAGAAGATGGTTCATTGGTGTGCTCCTTAACGCTTCGTCCACATAGAGAGAAGAACAATTAATCGAGATTCCCAGCTTTTTTATGTTTAATATGGAACGCTTCCAGGATAAAACTAACGGAATCTTTCAATTAACATAATGGCCATTATCAGCGACGCGAAAATTTAATGACTTTGCTACCCCTGTCTTCTTTTTGAATTATGAATAGAGCATTCTTAAACTAACGGTACGACAGAACCATGATCGGCATAATTCTGTCAAAGTTCAGACTTAAAAGATCTTGCTCAAAATATTTAAACCACATTGCATCTTTAAGATCAGGAGTAGCTTCAATCCAAAAGAAATCGTGATAGAAGTTGTTACAAAGGAATTCTGTAAAGTTATACGAAGCTTTGTTAATTAGGTCATCTTGGGCAAGAAGTGAATAATTATTGATATGCCCTTCCGGTACTACTGCTTCACTGCTCAATACAGCTACTTTATGGTAATAGTTCAATGAGTTGAGAAAGGTGCTTATAAATGTTCGACCGTGTTCTATCGAATCAACATCAATATAATGTAAACCGTTTGTTAAAAACTTGTCACTGAGTTCAATAACTTGAGCTTCTGAAAGTGCTGTGTGTGAAAAGGCTAATGAACTGATAGATGTACGAGATGTGTTATTAGGACGACTCATTGGCAGGTTACTTGAGTGTTTCACTGTTGCCCTCCTTATTAAACTACCCTTAATACCCCTTTTGTATTTTTGTATACTCTACAAAAATTGAATATAAATTTCAAGAAATCTAAACAAAGTGAAATGTTTTTTTGCAAAAAAATAACTTAATTTTTATTTTTCTAAAACATCTTTAATAACTCTTAAATTCGTGCTAGTCGATTATTGCTCTGCCACAATCCGCACAACGTTATTGCCAATGCATCAGTAACGTCTAATTTTTCAGGGAGTTGTAAACGTGGAAATAAGCGTAAGATAACTTGAGAGACTTGATCCTTACTTGCAGCGCCGTACCCTGTTATTGATCGTTTTACTTCCATGGGGGCAAACTCATGGAGCACCAAGTTATGTTTATGCGCAAGTAAATACAAAATGCCCCGTAAGTAACCAAGCTTTAAAAAGCTTTGAGAGTTTTTACCAAGAAATGGTGTTTCTAAAGCAAGTTCAGCAACCTGATATTCAGTAATTTTGGTAATAAAGAATTCATGAAATAATGCTACTCGCTCAGGCAAAGGTTTAGTTGCAGATAACTTAAGAAATCCATAATCCACAAGCGCAACCTTGCCTTGATCTTTCATGAGTATGCCAAAGCCAGACACCCCAAGCCCAGGGTCTATACCCAGAATGATTTTTTTCATAGCGCATCCTTTTTCTTGAAAATATACATTACTATTTACCATACTAAAGAAAAGTAGTGAATCAAAAGGAGAATTAATGAATATTAATCATGCGTTATTATTAGCACTCATAAGTGCTGCATTTCAACTACAAGCAACTTACAACATCTCATTTAAAAATGAAGCAGGTGAACCTGTTTCAGTTGATATTTATTGGCAGGATAATAAAGGTAGACAAGTGGCTGACATTCCTGCGCACGGTGTTGCAAATGTTCATACGGATAATTGTATTGATAAAGTAATGTTTTGGAGAGCTAATCCTAAGACGCATACAGATATGAAGGAAATTACAACAGCTGGTGGCCAGAAAAGAATGGTACCTGTGCCTACTGTAGAATTCTATGCAGAAGTTCAAGAGATGATGGGAATGACTGAGATAACTGTTCTTCGTATGATGCGAGCAAATCAACCTTACACAGGAATTAAATTTGCTACGATTTCCCAAGCAGTTTCTCCTAATGCTTGTCCTACAGGATTTATAATCAAGAGCGATTATTCTGTTGCATCAACCGGCGGTTTTGGCCAAAAAATTCCTGTACCTTTAACAAGACAAGGTGGTTCAAGTCCACGACCTGCGCAAAATGTTGGCGGC
>CAZJQM010000021.1:0-9635 GCA_964548355.1 uncultured Pseudomonadota bacterium | reverse complement strand
ATGTGGACGCTGATCATCTAAGCGATCATCACCATAAAAGTCGAATGCTTCAACTGTTGTAACCCATCTAAAATCATCACGCTTAAATGGAATATCATAATCAACAGCAACACCCGCCGTACTTTCAAATAAACCAAATCTGAATGCTAAATCTTTAAATGCTTTAGCCATCTGCACGTTCAGTTTAATACTACCACGGCGCTGCAATGTACGTTCTTGGCACAATGGCTGCTGGAATAAGATAGCTGATGGTGTAATATTTTCATCAACAAATTGGGCAACGCCTTGGCACATATTAGGAACAATACCAGCAAACTGACTGTAACGAAGATTAAGTGTTTCGCGGATTATAGTACCTTTACGCGAACCTACTAACTGCGCAATATAAAAGTGGTCGGCATTGGGGTGAATACGGAACCCAAAATAAGATTTGGTATCTTTTTTAAATACATGTTCATCAACGTGATCTTCAAATCGTTCTGCAATACCCCACATACTTTCTGAGTGGGCATCAAACACTAAACCGATTTCGTCCATCTTCTTGAAATAATTTTTCACAGTACCAACAGCAAATTTAATATCGCCATAGATTTCATCATTAGTCATGAGCTTGCCAATTAAACCACGACCTTCATTGATACTTTGCGTTACCTCTTTAAAACTCTTTAAACCATCCCGTGCTTCAACTGCCGCTTCTTCAAATGCATTTGATACTTTATTGATATCATGTGTGATCGTTGGCCAATCTTGGCGAATCTCACGTGAGAAATCTTTAAAGTCAGTAAGAATGGTATTTAAGTTTTCTTCATTAGAAGCCATGGTTCGCTCAAGAACTTGTGAAAATGACGCAAGATTTTGTGCAGCGCTCGTTACATTAACCACCAAATTTTTCAGATCAGCTTTTTCATCTACAGCTGCTTTAAGCGATCCAGTAATGTCTTCCACATTTGATGCAATTGTTTGGAATTTTTGTAATAACTCATCAATATTCACTGGTTGTCGGCCTGGTTGACTGAGTGTTGATCCTGGAATTAAGGTAGGTAAAAAGCCATCGCCAGGAATAACTTCTAGATACTTATTACCAAGCAAGCCTTCTTGTCGTACGAGTGCATAAGCATCTGTATGCAAAATATATTTTCTTGAAACTAAAATATTGGCACGAGCTTTCATCTGATGATTTTGAATCAATTCAGTAGATTCAACCCACCCTACTTTAACACCAGCAATTTTTACATCAGCTTTTTTTTGCAGCCCTGAAATATCTGCAAAGTATACAGCATACGGCACGTACTCATGCCTATTAAGACGAAATACGCCTATATTAAAGGTCATATAAAAAAAGATGCACAAGGCGATGAGAATAAATAAGCCGACGCTCGTCTCAGTTTTAATCAACTTTATTCCTCAAATCCAATAAATTTTTTTAACCACAAAATGAGGATTGCTCCCTTTTTGTTGCTGCACTTGCCGCTCTAGAATTGTATACAAGCGCTGTTCGATCTCGCCAACTTTACCATAAGTTAACACAGAAAACGTATGTGATTCAAATTGTGGTGCGAGCAAAGAGTCTATATCTTTAGGCAAACTAGTAAAATCTTTATCATAAATCGGCTTTAATATCGTATTCCATTGCGTTGCCCACTGATTCTCTTTCTTGAAAACTTTAAGTAAGCCACCTACTTCTTCTGTTCTTTTTTTAAGTTCATTATCTTGAGCGCGTCTTAAGTTTAATAAAGCACATAATGAGTCAGACAACAACCAGGGTTGAATAGTAAGTTTATTGGAATCGATAGTAAATATATCCATAAGATACACTGGTCGCTTTGTTTGCTTCTCTCCCTTTGCAGCGACTGGAGGCGCATAAAACAATACATCTTTAAACACATTAAATTCTTTAATAGCTAATAGATCTGTTACATCATATAGTGGCATACCACGTGTTTTTAAAAAGTTTTCAAATGCTGGAAATAGATCTTTATCAGTCCAATCTTTCATGGATTTGAAAAGAGACTGCATTATTTTTTTCATATCACCCTTAGGCTGATCTTCGCCAACAAACTTTTTCTTATTAAAGTCATATATTTTATTAATATCTATTTTTCCTTGTTCACAACTTATACATATTCGTAATTGTCCGTCGATACCTTCTGTATCTTCTTGCAGATTAAATGCAACCCATCGATTAATTCCCGGCAGAATCTTTTTCAATAATGCTTGATCTTCATCAACTGCACCGCCTTCCTTAGCTTTATCAGCTTGCGGTTTGACCGTTAATAAACTCATAGCAACAGAAACACCGCCCAGTGCTATCTGCTTTGCTTTTTCTCGCTCTACAACTGTTTTTGCAAACACACTATGAATACTACCTTGATTAAATAATTGGGTGGTAATGACAATAGCCAATGCCAATATCATAAGCGTAAGAACAAGAATAAAACCTGGTTGAGTATGCTTATTCATGCTATTGATTCCTTATAAAACCGTTGTTCCCGGTCCATATATTCCTACTCGAATTGTTCGCGGGCATTCTATTGCCAGGATTTGGCGGTGGCGACATTCTAGGTCCAAATGGTGGTGACATTTGAGGCTGCCGTGCAGGTGCTGAAGGTTGAGCACTCGCTTGTTGATTTGACGCTTGCGGAGCAGCTTGCGCTTGCGTTTGTTGATCAGTAATAATGGCTTGTTCATACGGATAAATAGGGGTGCGGTACGTAAGCACACGATGAATTTTATTAAGTTCATCTGCAACATCTAACGATATAATGACTGCTTGGGGCAATGGAGGCACTGATTGTGCAGCACGATCTGGAGCATCACTGTTCCATTCTGCTACTTTTTTTGGTTCAGGTTTTTTATCGTCTGTTTTTTTAGTTGGCGTATATACAAACTCTAATGAACATTTTTTAACTGCATCACACACAACAAGTTCACGAATTTTCTTTTCACCCTTTACTTCAAATAGTTCAAAATCAAGATCAGCAGATTCTTGCCGTGTTAATACAAATACATCTTTATACTCTTTATGTGGCGCAAGACGATATACAACACGCACCAATCTAGGCTTTCCATTATACAATGCACGTGGATTGAGTGTTAAAAATGTTAAGAGCACCAACTGATTACTTTTGTTAGAACTAAAAAAGTTTTTGGTAATTTTTTTTACTTCTTTTTTTTGCGCATCTCCAACAGCTGGCATCTGTTGCTTGTTATCACCTTTTTTTGCTTCTTCTTTTTTTTCTATAGGAAGCCAGAGTGTTGCAGCAAGATCCTGCTCAAATTGGTGCAGTACCACAACTTGATTCGTATCAATCTCTGTATATTCATCAACAAGAACTAAACTGCGATTACTTTGATAGAATGCATTAAACAGAACAGTTGCTAGCATTGCAGAGAGCAATGTGGCAACGATTATCTCTATTAATGAAAACCCTGCCTTCATGATGTCACCTTATCGGCCGGCGCACCTTGCTTCTGTTGTTCAGGAGCTTGGTACATTAACGTGATCATGGTATCTGAAAATGGTAACCCAAAGCGTTTCCATTCACCTTTTCCGCGCACGATATAAATATCATCAATTTTTCTCAAGGATGATTTTTGTGCGTCAGGTTTATGAATCACGTATGTAAGTTCAGTATCAGGATCTACAATGTTACGTGTAACTTTATATTCTTTTTCACTGATTGGTTCTTTTTTATATTCATATTCATTAAACCAGTTTTCTAAAATAAAAATGCGACTAAGTTTATCTGTTGCACGTGTCATCAGTTGCATAACCGTATATTGAGTATTGAGCAAAGGAGTTAATAGAGCACCTATCATGCCGATGGTGATCATAATTTCGACAATTGAAAATCCGTCACGGTTGTTGGAAGGTATCATATGTTGTAAACTTTGCAGTAAAGGGAGATAACACCAAACTTAAACGCGTTCCTGCTTCAGACTGACTCGCATCTTTTGTATCAAACAGATTGATAATTACTTCTTGTACGCTACCATCTGCATATGCATAGAACCATGTCTCTTCTATTTTAAATCCCGGGCTGCTAATTCTATGCATCTGATCTACGCCATCAATAAAAAAATCTTTAATTTGAAGATAATCAGGCCATGTAATTTCTGATTTAATATATTCGCCAGAAATTTCTTGATAGACCTCATCACCTTTTGCATCTTTCGTACCAGTATCACGTTCTATTGAAACAGTGTGATGAATAACATCAAACTTCACACGATGGAGCTGACGGGTCACTAATGCACTTTGCCACGCTCGCTGCGTTAATGCACTGAGGTTCGCTATAAATGCTTTGCGTTCATAGCCTGGTCTGAATCTATCAACGCTTGGGATGATATATGTCATCAATATACCAAGCAATAACAAAGCAAAAACTATTTCAATTAAACTAAACCCAGAAAAAGAATGTCTGCATGGTCTATGTATGATATTCATGTTGCTACTCTCACCATGCAGACACTTATCATCTTATTGGTTCCATTGACCTATACGATCTTCTTTGGTTCCTTCAGAACCCTTAGGTCCAAGCGAATACAGTTCATATGGATAACGTCCACCTGGTACTATACGATATACATATGGATTGTTCCATGGATCTTCTTCAGGAATAGCAGATTCCACATAAGGCCCACGCCATTTTTTGCTCAAACGTTCATCGGTAGGCTTGCGCTCTAAATCTTTGAGTGTATGCGGATATGCGCCCACATCCATTTGAAACTGAGTAATTGAAAGCTTGAGCGCATCTACTGTTGCACGAGCTGTTCTTTCTCTACCCATTTCTACAAACTTTAAATATCCAGGAATAACGACAGAAGCTATAAGAGCAACAATAGCCATAGCAAAAACGATTTCTATAAGAGAAAAACCATCTTGTAAATGATCGCTTTCTTCTTCTTTTCGTCGATAGTTCGAAAACCAACGCACCATATAAATACTCCTTAAAATGCAGCCAATGACATTTGTTCCATAAGAGGCTGCGCAATTGATAATACAATAAATCCAACAGCAACTGCCATTACTAAAAGTGTAATAGGCTCGAGTGCAGAAGACAGGCCATCTGCATACGCATTAAGCTCAGTTTCATAATTTTGTGCTACAGTCAGCAACATAAAATCAAGCTTTCCACTTTCTTCACCTGTTTTAATTAAATGTATGGCAATAGGCGGAAACAAACCAGTTTGTTTTAAAAATTGAGCAATTTTACCTTGCTTAATAATATTTTCTCGAGCTTCGCGCAATGATTGAGACAATACTTTGTTATCGATAATATTAACAACAATATCTAATGCTTCTGCTAAATTAACACCACTTTCAATTAACATTCCCAGCGTACGTGAAAATTGAACAATGGCACCCGTGCGCGTAAAGAATTTAATGATGGGTATTTTTAATTTTAACTTATCAATAAATAAACCACCTGTTGGTGTGCGCTTCCAATACTGATATGCTGCCATAAGTGCAAAGAACCCTGCGAGCATAAAAATCCAATAATGTCGGATGGCATATGAAATGTTCAAAATTATTTGTGTAGAAAAAGGCAATGCTTTTTTTGCACGCTTAAAATTTTCTGCCATAGCAGGCACAACGACTGTCATTAAAAATATAACAACCCCACCAACTGCAGCTAATTGGATCATAGGATATCTGAGCGCTGATTTTACACGCTGTCTAATTTCTTCTCTACGTTCTAGAAAATCTACTAAGCGATCTAAAATAACTTCTAATTTTCCTGATGCTTCGCCAGCACGCACAAGCTGAACGTAGATATTTTCAAATACTTTAGGATATTTGCTCAAGCCTTCGGCCAACGACTGACCTTCGCGCAGACCATCTTTGATACTAATAAGCATAGAGCGCATGCGGCCTTCAAATTGATCTATTAAAAGCTCAAATGCTTCTAACAATGGCACGCCCGATTTTAAGAGAACTGCTAATTGTTTGGTAAATAATATTTTTTCGTTGGCTTTGACGCCACGCGTAAATAATGATCGAAATGAAAACCCCTGGCGCACACCTTCAGGGGCAGCTTCTATTTTGACAGGATAAAGACTCATACGTACCAGTTGTTCACGCGCACCTGCAAGTGAAGGTGCGTCCACAGTACCCGTGGTCCGCTTGCCATCTTTAGTAAAAGCTTGATACGAATATAGCGCCATTAAAAGTTCCTCATCATTCACTTATCTTGGCAACTTCTTGCTTATCCTACAATCTTCGTGATAAGCTGCCTGTTGAAATAGTGAATTTTCCTTTAGCATAAAGGATTTTCTATGAAATTACTAAAAGTTCTCTCTTTGTTATTTGTTCTTACCGTATCGCCAGTAAGTTTGCAAGCAATCAAAACAGAATCGCAAGCTATCGTCGATATGGATCTCTTTTTACAACCGCTGCATATGACATCTGCAGGGTTAAATTTCTTTTTTGAACAATTATATAACTCACACAAATATACTGATGATTTTCTTCCCATTTATGTAGCCAAAGATATTGGTGAAATATTAATGCATGGTAAAGAAACACACCAAGGTCCTGAATTCTTCAGACCAGCATTTTCACTTATCAGTCAAAAAGTAAAACGGTGCCAGTACATCAGCGCTTATTCTTTTGTTGAATTTTTGGAACAATTGCCTGATTTAGTTGATTATCTGTTCTCACAGGACAATCCTGATAAAACCAAAAAAGAAATCATTGAGGATCTGTTATACCAAGAATTTTATAACAACTTTGCTGCATTCCAAGAAGAACCACGCCAATTCTTTTCTAAACTCGCAGATTCTATTTTAATAAAAACAGATTTAGATGCAGTACGCGCTTCTATTATACGCTTTATTGAACTCTGTTCTTCAAAGTTATTGTGGGACCCAACTGATAAAGATATCTGGAAAAATATCAGTAGAATAAATAATGCTATTCTGAAGATCTCAGGAAAGAATATTATTACAGACCAAGATGATCTTAATGATATCGCATGGTCAATTGTACATAGACTCTGTTACTTTATCGACATCGTTAAAACTGAATTACCATTTGAAGTCTACACCACCATGCGCGATGGCATACCACACACCCATATTTTCAACATCGAAGAACAAGAACAAGTAATTGAAACTAAGCGTCATCGCTTAGAAGAAGTTATTCTGAGTGGTATTGCAAAAAAGATTGAACAAGAATCTACCGTTAGATAAAACTAAATGAGCTTTTGCTGTTTATTGTAATAGATGATCTGCAAACAGCTGACTGATATCTGTTAAGCGATATTCGCGAGCAAGTTGCAAAGGCGATTTGCCGTTATGTGCATCATAATCATCACGATCAGGCCAATCTGAAGAAAGCATTACAGGAACACACGGTTCTGCTCCTGCTGCAAGAAGCAACCTTATACTTTCAATCAATTTATCAGCTAAAGCTGGAGATATCTCTATATCAATAACGGCTTGACTCAGTGGATTATATCCTTGCCCTATACCATGAGCATGTGCACCAAAACGCAATAATAAAGCAGTCAATTTAGGATTGATAAGCTTTTCACACAATAATGGCGATCCTTCACGTATTCCATTAGACAATGTATTAGGATTTGCACCATGTTCCAAAAGCAATTTAGCCACTTTTTCTCTTTCCTCAGGATCACAACTCCAGCAAACAACGTATTTTAATAAAGTATGTATATCGGATGGGCCATCGATAATTTCTTTAAGAATCGACTGCATATGTCTCTCAGCAAAAAGCTGGATAACTTTATCTTTGATTTCTGATTGTTGATCCATTCCTTGTTGGGCAGATATAGGAAAAAGGATTATAAGCGATAAAAAAAATACGCTATTTTTAATCATGTTAACCTCATTTAGAAAATTAGTACGTAATAGAAGCAATAAAACCTATCGTTTTGGCAAGCAATGCGTTTTTGCCATTGATTGGCTGCTTATAGAAAAGCGCAACGTACGGAAGAACAGGGGATTTATCACTTACATCATAGTCAAAATCATAGCTCAAATTATAAATAAACTGGTGAATGGTCCATTCTTCTAAGCTCTTGGCAGTATTTGCCGGAATGCTTGAAAAGTCATTATTTACCACTGTTAACTTATCATCATCATGTTTCCAGAACTGATACGTAAATCTGAACGTAAAGCGATTCCATAATTTGTAGATTTCTGCGTACACATTGAAAAATTGCGTTAAGCCAAAATCCTTATACACACATGTCTTTGCAAGCAATATAAGATCTGTTTGCGATGTGTCAGTTTTAATACGTCGCTCACGTGTATTACCAAAGAGGAATAAGAATTCAACCTCGACACCCAAGTTCACGTAAGTTACTAATGACAGATCAAGACCTGCGTCAAATAAAACACCAAATGCACCATCGTTACCCAACGGAACAGACATGATCTGATCGGGGTTAATGCCTTTGCCTGTGGGGAAACTCATGCCCATACGTACGTGAGTTGCAACGTTTTTAAGTAACGGTTTTGCTTGTGGGAAATCTTTATTCCATTCGATCAATGCTGCAATATCACCAAGCCCTGTGCGCTCCCAACCATTAATATCTAATCCATCGCCCAATGATTTTACATTAGCAGCAAAGTTGTCAGTCAAAAGACTATGAGTTAAAAAATCTTCTTCAGTTACCATGGGAGTTAGATCGGTAAATTTGGTGCTCATCTTAAGCGCAACAACAGGCACCATTACGCTGACAATAAAATTATGATTTAAATAAAATCTGCTTGAAAAAATTGCATTGCACTTAATATCAAGATCGCCACAAAAACTAATATGACCACGAACACCATTATCATCATCTACATTTAATTCTTGCGCCAACGTACCAATAGCACTTGATGAGCTGAATCCTTTGAGCATTGCAAGTGCATCTTGTTCAGGTTGATATAACTGGAGAACATTGACATCATGACCATATTTAGGATGCAAACATGGCTGATCACATGCAGTTTTTCCCTTGGTTGATAATCCAAATTCTGGGGTACATGCAAAATCTAATAATGCACCATTAGCATGATACGGTTTTACAACATTGAGATCCCATGCCCTGAAATAGTTAATGGGGAACATTGCGTAACCATAATGCGCAGAGCCCAGAAGAATAATGGCACACATGGATAAATATTTTTTTCTTACTACAAACATATTTTCAACAACCTACGAGTCTGTGTCAGCATTATTCATTCATATTTAAACCAAAATCACCACAGACTATCCAACTACCAGAAATTGATCGCATTATACGATGTAAGGAAGTTGGAATATCGCGTGGCTCTTTATCATATTTCGGTGATTGAGGAAATCCCCTAATATCAAAATTTGAGTGTGGTGTAGCATATGGTGTGCAAGACTTAAATCCAACACCGCTCATTGAACCACCTGAAAATGCCTTAAGCATTGATCCATTTTTCTGATTTCTTGAACGGCTATTTAAAATAGCTAATCCGTCTGTTGCGATATAACTACGAAGTTCACCAAACTCAAGTAAATACGATGATGATCCTTTTAAGAATCTGTCATTAACTGGTTGAATGGTAGTATCAGTAATCGATCCATTACGTACATCTGACACAAAAAACCTATTAATGCGTGTTTGATTATATGTCTCAAATCCATTGAACAA
>CAZJQM010000020.1:0-10251 GCA_964548355.1 uncultured Pseudomonadota bacterium | reverse complement strand
AAGGAACCAGTAGTTAATACTACCATTTCAAGCAAACAGACTGTTCCGACTAGCGAAGCTTCTGAACAAGATAACACAACGAGAACTGCTTCAATAGAAACTCGAACTCCTCAAATTACAGAACCACTGGTTCAAAATATAACTCGGCCCGTGATGACTAATACACAGCCGCAGATTGATAAAACACCTGATATTCAAGTACTACATTCTACATACCAAGATTTTGAACAACATGTTAAAAACGGCACCCTAACGGTTGCTTTTGCACAAAATATTATTAATGATCCTTATCTTGACGCATATTTCGGCACGCAAATTAAAAACATATATAAATTTATTTTGGACAATGCTGACCATGTAAATCAAAATCATGCGACTACTCATAACCAAATTGAAAGCGCTGGGTGTGCCTTATTCGTTCTGCGCAACTATGGAAATGAGCACAGAAAAATGGATACTGAACACGCTTTATTACGTTTTAATACTATATTTCGCAGACAAGTTGAATATGGCCGAGAAAATAGCACAACTCCCGTTCTTACATTCAAGTTCAGTAATGTCAAAGCTGAGAATAAAACAATTAAAGCTAAAGATATCAAGAAAGGCTAAACATTAATGGTCTTTTGGGTGAATTGCATTAATGGAGGTTATTTTAATGAAACTAATATCTAAATATTTAAATTTTTTACTCGCAATTATTATATGCATGACTTCCTTTAATTCTCATGCTCTTACTATTACATCTGAGCAAAAAGAAAAAGGTAAAAAATATGCCAAATATGCTGCTTGGTTGAGCGTACCTGTGGTTGTTGGTATTGTTGGTTATATGCTTGGAAAGCTACACTCACAAGATAGCGTAAAAACTAAGTTTACAGATCTATCAGATACCATGAAATGCAAGAAACTAGAGGAAGAAACGGGTACTACTGAACTACATGGTGTTGCAGCAGATTCTGTTGAAGAAAATGAAGAAAATGCATTCGGTACAAGTAAAGTGAGTAAAGAAGGGGAAGAAAGAGCTGAAAAATTTGCGGATCGTGAACAAGGAAGACGCAAACAGCAACAGAGATATCGCGGGTTTAAATACGATGGCCCACCCAAACCGATATCACCAGTTGAAATGGATAAACAAGTTAATTCAGGTGTTGTAGGTATGCAAGAATCACCTTTAAAAGGAAAAGCTCGCGCCTTAAGAAAAGCTATGCAGCAAAACAAACTAACTATTGAAGATGCCTCATGGCTAATTAATCGTGATGGTCATAAAGAAGATTCTTTAAGAGGTTGTATGGCCAACTTTGCTCTCGGCAATTTTAAGACGATGAGAAAGCGTGCACGTAGATTTTTAAATCCTAAACGAACATCTATCACTTCATCCCAAGAACTAGAAAATACTGTGGCAGGCCTATTAATTGAACATGCAAAGTTACCACAGCATAAGACAGCAAAGAATTGCTTAAAGCTACTGGGACGCCTGGCAGAGAAGTTTCCTGACTTTATGACTGCTAAAGATCAAGATCTCGATACCATTATTACTACAAAGTTTAATGGAAAGGATATAGTGTTTACTTGTTATGGTGCTAAATTTGATCAACCAAATCCAGGCTACAAACCTAGTCCAGTTTCTCAGCCGAGCTCGAACCGTTCTTTTTGGTATTGGCTAGGGCTTCAAAGAACTCAGCGTTAGTTTTGTGCTTTTTCATCTTCTCGATAATAAGCTCCATACCTTCAATGGTATTCATTGTTGCTAAGAGCTTACGCAAGACCCAGATCTTATTAAGTTCTGCTTCTGGCAAGAGAAGTTCTTCGCGACGTGTGCCTGAAACAAGTAGATCGAATGCTGGGAAGGTTCTACGATTAGCAAGCTTACGAGTTAGATGCATTTCCATGTTACCCGTACCCTTAAACTCTTCGTATATCACTTCATCCATACGCGAACCGGTTTCAATCAACGCTGAAGCTATGATGGTTAAAGAACCACCTTCTTCTGTATTACGCGCAGCACCAAAGAATCGCTTTGGCCATTGTAGAGCACTTGCATCAATACCACCAGTTAACACCTTACCTGAAGCAGGCGCTGTGGTGTTATACGCACGTGCAAGACGGGTAATAGAATCAAGTAAGATAACTACATCTTTACCAGCTTCTACTAAACGCTTTGCTTTTTCTAAAACAATTTCTGCTACTTGAACGTGACGTTCTGCAGATTCGTCAAAGGTTGAGCTGATAACCTCAGCATTTTTGCCTTTAACAGAACGACGCATATCCGCGACTTCTTCAGGTCGCTCATCTACTAAAAGAACAATCACATATACTTCTGGATGGTTATTGGTAATAGTTTGAGCTATTTCCTTGAGCAATACGGTTTTACCGGCTTTTGGAGGCGCTACAATCAACCCGCGTTGTCCTTTACCAATAGGTGAAAAGATATCCATAATACGGGTCGATATAAACTGTGATTCTAAATCAAATTTTTTGTCTGGATGCATCGGGGATAAACGGTCAAACATGGTGCGCTCTGCCGTTTCAGAGGGAGTCTGCCCATTAACTGCACTAATTTTTAACAGAGCAAAATATTTTTCTCCGTCTTTTGGTTTACGGATTACACCTGATATAGTGTCACCGGTACGGAGATTAAAACGACGTATTTGTGATGGAGAAACATAGATATCATCTGGCCCTGATACATAATCAAAACGTGCTGAACGTAAGAAACCAAAACCATCAGGTAAGCGTTCAAGCGTCCCTTCAACTTCGACCTCTTTATCAGGATGTGTCTGTACGTCCAAGATGCGCGTAATGAGATTGTCTTTTGGCATCATGCTTGCACCAACAATACCCAATTTACGGGCATAGTGTTGCAAATCATTTGATGATATTTGTTGTAATTCTTGCTGTGTTTTCATAAACGGGTTTCCTCCTGTAGAGGTAGAATAGTATGGTTGCTTGTTAAGTTGTAGAGACTAATGAAAATTTATTTACCTTTGTGTAATAACATCATAATAGGACTAGCGATGTAAATTGATGAGTATGTACCAACCACGATACCGATCAAAAGAGCTAATGCTAGATCATGCAAACTTTCACCACCGATGAATAGGAAAGAAAGTACTGCGAGTGTTGTTGTAAAGCTTGTTAAAATTGTACGAGTTAATGTCTGGTTGATACTGGTATTTACTATGTTATACAATGACGTGCGCATTTTAGCCATATTTTCTCTAATACGGGTAAAAATAACGATGGTATCGTTTATCGAATACCCCAACACCGTCAGCACCGCAATAATGACATTGGGTGATATTTCCTTGCCTAAAAGGACAAATACACCAAGTACAGTTAATGCGTCATGGAACAATGATAATACGGCGCCTATAGCAAATGAAAACTCAAATCTAATAGCGACATAGAGCAACATTAAGAGTAATCCAATTAACAATGCATAGACCGCTTTTGAGCGCATATTAGATCCTGCTGCAGGCCCGACACTGTCGATAGAAGTAATAGTTACTTTATTACCCTTTAAACCTTCTTCTAGAGTAGAACGAAGCTTTTCAGCTTCGCCTGCCACATCAGAAGAAAACTCCTTAACGCGGACTAATATTTCATGGGAGCTAAATTCACGGGTAATAGGGCTTGGCCAGCCTTTGGCAGTGAGAATGTTTTTAACTTGATCTGAATTGACCGGTTCTGAAAAAGAGAGAAGAATCTGGGTTCCACCTTCAAAATCTACGCTGTATTTTACCCCGCGCATAGACCAATAAACGCCTGCTAAAACTAAGAACATTACGGACAGGCCCATATTAAGATAACGGTACTTCAGGAAGTCGATCATACATACTCTCCAGTTGGGTTTTTGATCATAGAGAACTTTACAGATAACGATGTCATATTACTTTGAAATTTGGCTCAAATCTCCCCTTATGCCCTAGTATTGGGCGAACATGTAAGCGGGATTTTTATGGGAGAATTTTGAAACTCAGGCAGATGATACCAAAAGAATTAACGGGCTTCAACTACAGAGACAAACTTGCGTCCCTTGAGGCCGAAATGGAATTTAATAAATCCAGGTTTAAGAGCATATAAAGTGTCATCTTTACCAAGACCTACTGCCTTACCCGGGTTAATACGAGTACCACGTTGGCGTACAATTATTTCTCCGCCATGTACTTGTTGGCCAGCAAAAAGCTTAATACCAAGTCGTTTACTCTGACTTTCACGGCCATTGGATGTCGAGCCACCGGATTTACTCGTTGCCATTGCTTTTCCTTAAAATTTGTTTGTATTTATTGATTAAAAGATAGGATAAATATTGAGTTTAGTATGCCCGAAGCAAAAAAAACGTCAACTAGAGCTTAAAGCATCCCGAGATAGACTGCTTTTATTGAAAAAAGCATGAATTAGACGTATTATTTGGCTATAATTCAACCGGAATATGCTTAACAATGGGGTTTTATGATGTTTATTCATCAATGGAAAGAGTATGTTCTTGCATTACTCTGTGTCCTTGCATTTAACTATCCAGCTCAAGCTTGTGATAGTACTAGCGGTGGTATTTCAAACAATAGTAGACAATCCCCTAAGCTCATGGACGTTTTTGAGGGACAGGAAGATTTAAAGATTGAATTAATAGATAAAATAATACTGCCCGATCTCAATATTCCTATGTATTTCGTGGGAGAAAAAAGATTTACTCCTCCGGCCGCTTTTTGGTACCAACATATGTATTGGTGCCACACTTTGCTCATAAAGATTTTTCAAGAAAAAAGATTTTTTAATGATGAAACGAAGTGGTGGATTATTCAATTTCTTATAGATCATGGAGCAGATATCAACTTACAGGGTTATGAATATGAACAATTCCAACATTCTGGAGCAAACAAGCCCGAAAACAAGTTTTATTTTTGTGATTCAGCCCGGGATGCTTTTCCTTCTGACTTTCAAAAATTGGCTCAAAATCCACGTTACTTCAGGTTTCTAGCTTTTTCAGATGCTGAGAAAAGAATGCTTAAAATTAAGATTGCAGATTATCTTTTGTTCCATTGTAATGATCTTTTGTTTTATGAGATCAGAGGAAAAGCAATTCAACAAGAACATTGTTTAACTACACTACTGATGCATTGTTGTAAAAAAGGAAGCCCAGAATTAATTCAATTTCTTTGCCAAGGCTCCAATACACTATATGGCAGAGTACCTCTTAATAACAATCGCGACAAATTAGATACATCATCACATCCCTTAGTTCAGACAATTCGGCACAATAATGTCCCAGCAGCGCAATTTTTTTTGAATGATGCAACACACGTTACAACATACTTAAACAATTTAGACAATAACAAAGAATGTACGCTATTAATCGAAGCTTTCAAAGCTCGCAATTCTAAGCTTATGCATATGGTTAGAGAGATATATAAAAAATATGGTGTTACTACAAGCGCATTATCTCCGGAGTCACTTAAAGCTGTAATGGCACACCCAGCACCGTCTGAACTTCTTGAAGAATTATTTAATTTAGTCGGATTTGAGAAAATTCCATCAGATATTATTTGCAGAGCTAGTATAGAAAAATCGCCTTATATAAGAAAATTAATAGAAATGAGAGCTAAACTTCGACCTCTTTTTAAAAAAACCGGAAAACCTATCGATCTTTTAAATGATACAACGCCTTTAAATGAAGAATATAGGAAAATCATTGGAACTTCTTTTTACGACAAACCTGCACTCGCACATGCAGGTTCCATGGCCAACCTTGAAGCTATTTATGAATTATTTCTAGCAGGAGTACATATGCGGCCAGTTAGCTTGGGTTCGTTAGAATCAGAAGCATTACTATCTTTTCTTTGCAATGATCCGATTTCAAAATTTGCGCTGAAAGAGGAAAAAAAGGTGCGCAGGCGATTGCTCTTATATTGGGTATATACGATGCTTAACAAAGAACGTCCATTCAATCTTAATGGAGACCCGATTGCACGCTTTCAATTTTGCAGATCAACACAATCATTCACCGCTATAAATCAAGATCAAACTCTGATTAATAATGGTAATTTTGAGCAATATCTTACTGATAAGGATGCGCCCTTTGAGTCTCTACCAAAAGTAATAATCGAAGATATTAAAGTTAAACTTCCACGGGATATAGTTAACATGCAAGAAGATCTTGCTAAGAAAAGATTGCAAATGTTCACCATCTTGCGCAATCGTGAAGTTGGCAAGAAATATGGTATTGTGAGAAAACTTAAACAAGCTTTGGATATGCCTGCGTTAAATGAACTTTCTTCCATTCGCTGATCGAAAATGAAAAATGAGGTTCTGCAAGCTGCAGCAAACCAAATGCATATGCCTGAATCTCTTTTTGAGAATCTTTGCCGCACCGCAGTTTCATAAAATGCATTAATGAGTGCAGGTTGCAGGTAAAAATAAATTCAGAATAGGTACAGGTTGGCAACACACCGCGTGCTTGTTCACGGCATACGCCTGCTTCAAGCAGTTGTTCATATGTTTTGTAACTGACTTCAAGAAGATTTTTGTACGCTTGAGTTAATTCAGAGCTATCAAATCTTCCGGTTGAAACTTGTCTATTATCTTTGTCTGGTGAACGCCAATAGTTGGGAATGTAAAATTCCACCGGTGCTTTGACGTAGCGAAGACTAATTTCGTTATACGAATTCATGCGGTGGCGCATCCATTGTTTGGTAACATACAATGGTGCTTTTACGCGAAATGAAAGTTGATTGTGTTCAAAAGGGCTTGAATGTCCGTGCTCCATTAAAAATTTAATTAAATTTCTGTCGCGGTCTGTCAGTTGTGTAGAAACTTTGCCATATGAAACACGTGCAGCATTTACAACATCTAAATCTGATCCTGATACACGAATAAGTGCTAACGAACTTATCCCATCGCCTAGCGGATCTAGTGCACCTTCAGTGCGCGTTGGAATATATTCTTGTGCCTGTATTTTATTTTCTTGCATGAGCATCCTTTTTTTTGATTTTCAAAAACAAGAATATATGCGAACACAAGTATTTCAAGAATTATTTATGCCGTATCTTGCCAGGTTGCGCCAACACCAATATCAACAGTCAGAGGCACATCCCAATTAACAACACTTTCTAAAACTTCTTTAACAGTTTTTTGCACAGACGCTTGTGATGATTGAGGAACGGTAATGAGTAGTTCATCATGGATTTGCAATAATATGCGTGCATCAGATTGCGTGCGGTTTAATTCTTTTTGAAGATTGATCATACCAATCTTCATCAGTTCAGCGGCTGTACCTTGCGCTTTGGTATTAATTGCAACGCGACAAGCAAGTTCATACAATGTTCTATTTTTTTCATAAATGCCGGGCAAATAACGACGCCTTCCCCAATGGGTTGTCACATAACCAAACTTTTTTGCTTCTTCAATAACACCATCCATCCAAGCAGATACACCTGGATATTGGGCAAAATATTTTTCGATATAATGTTTTGCCTGTCCAAATGGAATGCCTAGTTCTTTTGAAAGACCGTAAGGTGTAAGGCCGTACAAAATACTAAAGTTAATTTGTTTTGCGAGCCTTCGCTGATCTGATGTTACTTTATCAAGAGCAATATCAAACAATTTAGATGCTGTTTCTGCGTGAATATCTCTGCCTTGCGCAAATGCATCTTTTAAATTTTTGTCATCAGACAAATATGCCAATACACGGAGTTCGATTTGCGAGTAGTCAGCAGAAATAAATATATGACTGCCTTGAGCTTTAAATGCTGAACGCACGTGTACATCATAGGTACCGGTGTGTACCGGAATGTTTTGCAAATTAGGATCAGAGCTTGAAAGACGTCCTGTAGCTACTGATGTCTGGCTAAATGTAGTATGAATTTTATTATCACGTTCGTTGATGTATGCAGGCAATGCATCAATATACGTACTCTTTAATTTAAATAACTCACGATATTTAATAATTAAAGCTGGCACCGGAGAGTATTGCACTAATGCTTCCAGCACTTCCTGATCGGTTGAATAGCCAGTTTTTGTTTTTTTCTGAACTGGCAATTTCAGATCATGAAATAAGAGTTGCTCAAGTTGTTTTGGAGAATTTAAATTTAAATTTTCTTTATGTCCGGTGAGTTCATTAATTTTTTGTTCAAGTACGCGAAGGTCCAATGTAACGAGTTGATCAAGCTTCTTAAGAACTTCAACATCTAAATAAATGCCTTCTTTTTCCATTTTTATAAGCACAGCAGCCAATGGCATCTCGATGTCATAAAAAAGTTTTTCCATGCCCTGTTCTCTGAGTTCTTTTTCTAAAATAGGCACTAAGCGCAATGTTTGGTGTGCATCTGCAGCAGCGTATTCTGTTGCAAGTGCAAGTGGCACCTGTCCAAAATGTTTATATCCATTTTTTTTCACCGTATCAGAAAATGTAAGCATTTCTTCGTTCAAATAATATTGAGAAAGAAATTTCAATCCAACACGTTGCCAATCTTTAGTTACTAGATGGGCTGCAATCATCGTATCAAATACTACACCTTCAACATTAATCCCGTACTGACTCAACACAAGTTCATCATATTTAGTGTGTTGTAAATATTTTTTAATTGAGGGATTTTCAAAAGTTGGTTTGAGTTGCTCAAGTACGTAATCACGCTGTAGCTGAGCTTCCATTGTTGCATGGCCACATGGAATATAATATGAAGTTCCTGGCTCGGTACATATGCTAATACCCATCAAATGCGTTTTTAACGGATCTAATGAATCAGCTTCTGTATCAAATGCAAAAACTTTTTTGTTATTAACTTCTGCAATTACGTGAGCCAGTTGTTCAGCATCAGTCACGGTAATAAATTGGTAACCTTTTGCTTGCGAGAGCGGAATTTTAGGAGCAACTTCCTGCGCAGCAGTCCCATCTATATCTTTTAGCAAACTTTTAAATTCAAGTTCTTCAAATAATGAGCGCGCTTTTGACCAGTTGGCAGCATCAAAGGCAACATCACCCTTTTGCATCTTCATGTCATGATATTTGAGCAAGAAAAGCTTATGGCTTAAAAATGCATTCTCTTTATTAGCTTCTAATGCCACACGGGTGCGCTCTTTGTTAACCTTATCAAGGTTGGCGTACAGATCTTCAAGTGAGTCAAACTGATTAACTAATTCAGTTGCACCTACTTTTCCTATTCCTTCAACACCCGGAATATTATCTGAACTATCACCGATGAGTGAATAGTAAAAAGGAACTTTTTTAACAGGAAAGCCAAATTTTTGTTCAAGCGACGTTGCATCAAGATATTCATCTTTAAACCAATCAAAAATGACAATCCGGTCATTAACCATTTGGCCCATATCTTTATCTGCGGTAACTAAAATAACATTATTGCCATAGTTAACTGCATCTTGAGCAAGCGAAAACATAATGTCATCCGCTTCAACACCAGGCAATGCAAGTTGTCTGACGCCAATGAGATCAGAAAATTCAACTATTTTTTCTTTTTGGGTAAATAAGTCACTCGGTGGAGCTTGGCGTGTAGCTTTGTAATCTGGGAAAATTGCATGTCGCTCAGTCTTACCTTTGCTATCCCATGCAATGACAAGGTAATGAGGCGTAAAATCGTCAATCAACTTTCTGATCATGCGGCAAAAATTAAATACAGCCTGAACTGGCACACCTTTGCTGGTATGTATTGGGCGCAAGCCATAATATGAGCGGTATAAAAATGATGAACCATCAATTAAAACAAGTGTCTTATCGATATCAAATGGTGGTCTTGTACTCACGTATGCCTTATTGTTGGGAAATAGAATTAGATAATGCTATTCTAGGAATTAAATTTATATTATTTATAGTAAACAAATTAACAAAAAAGGAAACAGGTCTGCCTCCTGTTTACAAAGGTATTTATGACTAAGAAAAAAACTGAACCAACGCCAACCCATCCGCATGATATTGTGGCTCATGCACGCGCCACCATTGCTATTCAAAATATGACTAACATGAAGCTCCAAGTTAATAACAATAAAATAGTTTCCTTCGGGCCTCATAAGGGGGAATGGCAACTCTATAAAAACTATATTATTGCGCCACATCAATGTACTACAACGGTATTGCTAGAGCATGAAACACATCAGCTGATGATTTATAGCGATCCACAACCAGAACTTTTTATGTACATGATTTCAGACGTCGATTTATATGATAAAATTACTATCCAATTGTATAAAGATCATTATAAGCGCATAGATGGTTTAGTGTGCTCACCGAGCTCAAGGGAGCGTCAT
>CAZJQM010000019.1:0-10484 GCA_964548355.1 uncultured Pseudomonadota bacterium | reverse complement strand
CGTTATGCCAAGCAACTTGTATCCATGTATAGAATTTAGTATGGTGTCGATTATTTCATAATCACAAAAAAAGGCCCGAGTATGAAAAATTTAAAATACGTATTATTTATTTTGGGTAGTGCACTTGTAGCCCAAGATTTTTCAACAGTTTCTATTGATGCAGTAAAAGAATTTTGGAATAGACGTCCCTGTAACGTAAGACATTCAAATAAACCATTCGGCACTCGTGAATATTTTGATGAAGTAGAACAAAGAAAATATTTTGTTGAACCACATATTCCTTCTTTTGCTGAGTTTGAAAAATGGCGCGGTAAACGTGTATTGGACATTGGTTGCGGCATAGGAACACAAGCAATAAGTTTTGCACGTGCTGGTGCTAAGCTTACTGTTATTGAGTTATCCGAAGAAAGCTTAGAAATAACCAAAAAAAGATTTGAAGTTTATGGACTAGATGCAACTTTTATCCTAGGCAATGCAGAAGAACTTGACACCTTATTATCACAGGAAGAAAAATTTGATCTCATCTGGTCATTCGGCGTTATTCATCACTCACCTCACCCGGAAAAGATTTTAAAAAAATGTAATAAGTTCCTCAAAGAAGATGGGGAAATACGAATCATGGTTTATGCAAAGCTGAGCTATAAAACATTTGACTTGATGAGAGAAACAGGCAAATGGGATTTCAGTACATTGGATACCTTAATAGCATCATACTCAGAAGCACAAACAGGTTGCCCTATAACATATTCTTACACATTAGAAGGTGCAAAAAGATTAATGAGTGATTTTACTATTCTAGATATCAGAAAAGCTCATATTTTTGCTTGGGATATTCCCAAATATATTACCTATCAATATGAAAAGGAAAGCTGTTTTAAAAATATATCAGATGAATTCTTTCAAGAACTTGAATCAGAATTAGGATGGCACATGCTTATCAAAGCAAAGAAAAAAGTATTCTAGGATCTTTTATGAACAAAGTATTTCTATTGTGTATGATTGCAGTATTAAACACATTGTATACCAATGCATACAATGCCATAACAATTATTGGCATAGGAAAACTTGGACTGTGTACTGCATTATGTTTTGAAAAAGCTGGCTATGATGTACTTGGTATTGATATCAACGAAGCATATATCGCAAGTCTTAATAACAAAACATTTAATTCATTAGAACCGCAGGTAAATGAGCTCTTACAAAATAGTAGTCGATTTAAAGCAAGCTCATCATTGGATGAAGGCTTAGAATTTTCTGACATCTATTACGTATTAGTTGATACTCCTACTACTGACCATAAAGAAGCCTATGATCATACAAACTTAAATAGAGTTTTAGCAGAGATTAATAAAAGAAAAGTTCGCAATAAACATATTATTATTGGATGTACCGTATTTCCCGGATATACACGAACAATAGGACGAGAGCTTCTTAAAGATTGTGTTAACACCACCTTAAGTTATAGTCCTAAATTTATTGCCATAGGAAATATAATATATGGCTACCTTTATCCCGATATCGTATTGATCGGCCAAGGGTCAACAGAAGCAGGGAATATCATAGAAGAATTAAATAAAAGGGTTTGCTTAAATTCTCCACGAATGTGCCATATGACTCCTGAGAGTGCAGAAATAACAAAGTTGGCTGTTAATTGTTACATCACTACCAAAATTGCATACGCCAATATGGTAGCAGACATTGCGGACAAAACTCTAGGTGCAGATAAATACGCTATCCTCGATGCAATCGGTGGTGATCAGCGCATTGGGTCCCTTTATTTAAAACCCGGCTATGGATTTGGTGGCCCGTGCTTTCCACGCGACAATCGGGCACTAGGAAGCTATGCACAGATCGTTGACATTAAACCTCTTATTCCTCAAGCAACTGATGCTTCAAATAAGGCGCATGCTCAGTTTATGATCAACCAATTTTTAGAAGAAAATCGTGATTGCTATATTTTTGAAAATGTTACTTATAAAGATTGCTGCAAAGTACCTATCATTGAAGAATCTCAAAAATTAGTTGTTGCCGTTGCGCTTGCACGAGCCGGGAAAAAAGTTGTCATTAAAGATAGAGGATTGGTGATCAGAGAAGTACAACAAGCATTTGGTGATATTTTTGAATACCAGATAGTTGAGTAAGGTCACATGAAACACATACTATTATTAGTGCTTTTAGTATCTGTATACAATGTTAACGCTATTCAACAAAGACCTACTTTTAATTTAATTATCTCATTATACAACGAAACAAATTCTCAACGCCGCCAAGAATATATACAATGCCTTAAGAATAACTTGCGCAATCCACTTATTAGCACCATTTTCATCTTATACGATAATTCAAAAGATAATCCCAAAGTACCTGCTCAGAATGCCTTATTTAATTATCTTATAAAAAAGCCTGTCCGTATAAGTATTACTTCAGGCAAGCCAACATTTGAACAATGTAGACAGATAGCTCATACCTATTTCCCACAAAGCAATGTTATTATTGCCAATGCAGATATTTATTTTAATGAGACGTTACAGCATCTTGCAACGTATGATATTACCAATAAGTTTCTAGCTTTAACTCGTTGGAATGCACAAGAGGACGGCTCACTTATTATTGAGAATGTATGCGGAATACCTTTTGAATTTGGGCAAGATGCTTGGATATTTCGAACATCACTTACCCCCTTTAAAGAAACGAATATACAATTGGGCACCTGGGCATGTGATGATATTATTGCTTTTTGGGCTTTAGAAAGCGGGCTGAAAGTATTAAATCCGAGCCTTACCATTCAAGCATGTCATCTACATAGATCAGACGTAAGAACGTGGCAACCCTATACACATCACCCCTTAGAAAAAATGATAGGTGTTGTCCCAACAACTTTAGAACAGGAAGCAACAGAATATCCCTCATTGCTGATGGATTTAATAGAAAAAAACCCAACTCTTGTTGAACGTGTTCGTGAACAACAAAGAACTGTCAGCGGGAATTAATGTAAATATCATCCCACTCAAGAGTAGTAACAAACTTAAAGCCTTGTGAACTTAAAAGCTCACCTATTGCAGGATCACGATAATTATTTTCAACTGAAATTGCATAAATATAATAGGTATCAAAATCGATTGATTTTAGAATTGATAATTCACCACCTTCGACATCAATAGAAAGATAATCTATAGCCGTGATATTGTGTTGCTGCATAAGATCATTAAAACGATACGCTGACCTTTTAATGATCTTAAATGATCCGCCCATTTCAACTATTTCTTGTTGCATACGCTGCAAATGTTGTGGTTCATAAGTCGAAAGCATGCCGCTGAGCATCAACGTATTAATATGTGGGCTTGTTACTTTTATAAAATCTATCATGCCAGCTACATCAGCAATACAACCATTAATGCATATACATTTTCTTAATGCTTTTAATTTTTTAAATGGTTTTTTAAGTGGTTCAATGCAAATGCCAGACCACCCTAATTCTTTTTCAAAGAAATAACTATTGCTATACGTAATGCCATCATAGGCTCCAATATCTATAAACACACCATTACGTTTGTTTTTAAAAAAATGTTCATTAAGGTAACGATCTTGGCCAATTTGACTGTAATAAGCAAAAGAAGTTGATGCAAAGAGAATAAGTGTACTGAATATTTTATATTTCATAAAAAAATATCCTGCTCAAATAATTACTTATTAAAGCAGGATAATCTGATGTACATAATTAAAACAATAGAATTAAGAAAAGCCTACTGTTTAAAGTTTTATATAGTTTCTAGAGCAATAATTATTTTCTTGGTTCACTATAATCGTATAAGAACTTTTGAATTCTTCCTATAACTCTATGCCCTTCAGCTCCATACAGAATCTGGCAATGATCCCCCTTATCAACAGCCATATCATCACACTCAGGATGTCCGGCTTTTCGTATAGCCTCGGTAAGCGCTTGAGTGCTTGTATATGGTATAAGAGAATCTTCTTTTGAAGATATGAAAAGCAGAGGAATATTATGAGGAATTTTATGCGCACCATCGATTGGATTAATACGATATGCACTATAATTCTGGATACCAACAGGTAAGCTCGTTGCTATTGCTGTTGCAGCAGCACTAGTCATAGATCCCACAAGTGGAATGTGTTTAATCCCAATAAGTTTGTTTTTAACAACTGATTCAAGATCATCAAAAGGCGATTCAAATATCGCTGAATTAACATTATTAGGTTGATACAGAGCTAAAAAGCTAGCAAGAGCTGCCCCGCCTCGCGAAAGGCCATAAAAATTTACTTTGTATCCCTTGGCAACAAGTGCATCATATGCTTCTTTGAGTTTTTGAATATCAGCATCTTGTCCCATACATGAAGGTAACTGTTGAGCTGATGATAATCGAGAAGAATCTTGGAAATCAAATCCATGTACCCGTTCATTTAGTTTAACACTTGGATCCTGATAAAAGCAGTGTTGTGGCAAATACCTTGCTTCACCGCCGTGACCACCAAAACCATGTACAAAGATACTTACAATCCCTTTGGGATTTTTTATCACTGGATCATAGCCAGCTACAGCCAAAGGTCTAAAAGAATAATTTCTGGCATGCCACTGAATGGATCTATGAAGTATATAAGCAGCAAAGATTACCCCTGCCACCACCTTAGTTTTGGTTGAGTTTAAAACCCGAGTAACCGAACTAAAGCGTGAAGGTTTCTTCAAAGTTGTCTGCATACCACATATTGGTTGAACCATGCATACAACAGCTAAAATAGATAAAAGATGCTTTTTTGATATAAAAACCATAAAATTCCATTTAAAAAGAGGTGAAATTACATTATTATTTATTCTATATCTAAGTATAAGAAAGTTAGAAATAGTTACAAATGGGTGACCAACCGTTTTACATACCACTCATACGTTGTACGCAACCCCATTTCTAATGAAATTGTCGGCTGCCATCCCAATAAGTTAATACGTTCAACATCCAACAGTTTTTGTGGTGTGCCATCAGGTTTAGTTGTATCAAATACAAGTTCGCCTTTAAATCCCACAACCTGTTGAATTGCATGAGCTAACTGGGCAATAGTTACATCGGTCCCTGTGCCAATATTAATCCATTGATTATCTTCATACGAATCCATAAGGAGAATTAATGCTTGAGCAACATCATCAACAAATAAAAATTCACGCCGTGCAGTTCCTGAGCCCCAAATAGTTACTGCACTTTTGTTCTGTAGTTTTGCTTCATGAAACTTTGCAATCAACGCTGGAATCACATGGGAATTGTTCTGATCAAATGTGTCACCAGGCCCATATAAATTAGTAGGCATAGCTGAAATAAATCGAGTACCATATTGTTTATTATACGATTGGCACATTTTAAGCCCAACGATTTTAGCCAATGCATATGGTTCGTTAGTTGGTTCTAATTCACCTGTTAATAAATATTCTTCTTTCATGGGCTGCGCACATATACGTGGATAAATACATGAAGAACCAAGATATAATAATTTTTTCACCTTATGCTTATAAGATGCATGGATAAGATTGGTCGCAATCATCACATTGTCATAGATAAAATCAGCAGGATACATTGAATTTGCTAAAATACCGCCAACTTTTGCTGCAGCAATGAAAACAAATTCAGGTTGTTCTTGCACAAAAAATGAATTCACTGCTTGAACATCACGCAGATCTAATTCTGCAAAAGAACGAATGATAATGTTTGAATAGTCCTTGCTGTGCAAAGCGCGAATAAGTGCAGAACCTACTAAACCCTGATGCCCCGCTACATAAATTTTAGAGTCCTGTTTTAAACATCCAGGCATTGTTCAAAGTTCCGTTGGTACATGATCTGTGTGTAATATTCATCGTCATTATAATGCGGTTTTGCTAACAACTCTTGTTCAGCAAGTACCATATCATAATCGACCATTAACTTGACCAGTTCAAGGAAATTCATTTTAGGTGCCCAACCTAATTCTTGTTGTGCGCGCGTAGCGTCCCCAAGCAAAATTTCTACATCAGTAGGTCTAAAATAAACAGGATCAATGATTACTATTGGCCGTCCCGTGGCACGATCAATACCCACTTCATCAACGCCTGATCCTTGCCATTCAATATCAATTCCCACATACGCAAAAGCACATTCTACAAATTCACGTACAGAATAATTCCGACCTGTTGCGATCACATAATCTTTGGGTGTTTGTTGCTGGAGCATCAACCACATCGCCTCTACGTAATCTTTTGCATATCCCCAATCACGCTTAACATCCAATGAACCTAAATACAATGCTTGTTGCACGCCAAGCTTGATGCGTGTGACCGCGCGTGTAATTTTTCGTGTAACAAATGTTTCACCTCGTAGCGGTGACTCATGATTAAATAAAATGCCATTACACGCAAATATGTTATACGCTTTGCGGTAATTGACGGTAATCCAATGCGCATAAAGCTTTGCAGCTGCATACGGCGAATTGGGAGCAAATGGTGTATCTTCATTTTGTGGCACAATTGTTGCAGAACCAAATAACTCACTGGTAGATGCTTGGTAAAAACGAACCTTGTCTGTCATTTTCAAAATTCTAATTGCTTCAAGCAAGCGTAATGTGCCTAAGCCATCTGCCTGTGCAGTATATTCAGGGGTTTCAAAAGAAACTTTTACATGGCTTTGCGCAGCTAAATTATAAATTTCATCGGGTTGAACTTCTTGAATAATACGAATTAAATTTGTTGCATCAGTTAAATCACCATAATGCAAAAATAAGCGTTGGCTTTTTACTTCTCGACTATCATTAAATAGATGATCTATACGGCTTGTATTAAACGAAGATGAACGACGTTTAATGCCGTGAACTTCGTATCCTTTTTCTAATAATAATTCTGATAAATACGCCCCATCTTGACCCGTTATACCGGTTATCAATGCTCGTTTAGCACCCGATAACGGTAGCGAATTCATGTGTGCATATTCTTGTTTGCTGATTCCTGATGCAGGTATGAATGAATGATCAGAATTCTGATTCTTTTCCATATTCACTTTCTGCGCGCGTAGTTATAAATAATCGTCAAAACTACTATTTTTTAATTTTTCAAGCACTTGTCGTACTTTTTCAGTTTCATCGCGCCGTGCAATTAATAAAACATCATCGGTTTGCACGATGCACATATTTTCAACACCAATAAGTGCAACAACATCTTGTTTTACATTTACCAAATTATTCTGTGAATCAATCGACACAACATGCGGCATTTCTTGTTTGTTATACTGCTCATTGAGTGATAAATAGGTAGTTAAACTACCAACATCACACCATCTAAAGCTCACGGGGAATACACTTATGCGTTTGCTTTTTTCGAGCACTGCATGATCCAATGATAATGCAGGAATGGCTTCATACGGCTGATGATCCTGCCAATACCCTTTAACAGCATCATATAAAAGCGGAGCAGTAATTTCAAATTCTCGTATCATGACACTCACTTGTGCACATGATATACCAATATTCCATAACATTGAATCAGAATTTAAATATTCTTGGGCATGCTGCGCATCTGGCTTTTCATGAAATCTTGTTACTCGATAGGGTAATGATGTTCCCTTTTCATATTCAATATATCCATAACCTTGAGCCGCATACGTAGGAGTTGCGCCTAATAAAATAATGCGCTCTTGTTCTTGTGCACTATCAATTGCATGAGTTAAAAATTCAATAAATGTTTTATGTGGCGCAATATGATGATCTGTAGGCACAATAACTACTATTGCTGTTGGATCCATTTCATAAATTGCAAGACAATTCAATAATACTGCAGGACCAGTATTGCGTGCAGTAGGCTCCACACTAATTAATCCAACTTCTGAACTAATATGCGCTGCAATATCATCTGCTTGGTGTGCTGTAGTTACAACCCATCGTTGTGAGAAAGGTATTAATGGACTAATTCGTTCAATAGTATCTTGTAAAAGACTGCTATGATCTTTGAGTGGTAAGAACTGCTTTGGGCTATTGCGGCGACTTAATGGCCATAAACGTTCACCAGAGCCACCTGCTAACAATAATGCATACACATTTCTTTTAGTCTCCACACTACTCCTTTAGCCCCACCTTGCGTAATGCCTGAGGCTGGGGGCCCCTTAATTAGATGCTTAAGCCAGGTTTAATACCTTTATGCTTCATAATTAAATTTTTCAAATACCAGGCACCAAGACAAGACCAAATAAGCAATAATGGTTCGATCATCATGCGATAACGCGCGCATCCATCATGTCCTGTTATCATGGTAAAATACCCTACATACATTATAAAAAAAATAAGCAGATTATATTGACGACTATACATCAAATACCAACAAGCAACGAGTATCAAGAGATACCGTATAATTGTCCAAAGTGCTTCTAGATATCCCATGCTTTGCAATAGCTTAGATTCTGTCCCACATGTTATATACATATGTATCCGTTCAAGAAAACCTCCTGATGTTTTAAAAAATGAGCAATCACCACCTTGTACAGCTGGTTCAAGTAATACTTTCCACTGCGTGGTATACAACCCTACAAATGTTTTAAACACATTTAAAAACCAGATCTGAAGTATCAAAAATGGCCGCTGCATAGCTGTTGAAATTAAAAATTGTTGCGAGCTTTTAAAACCATCTTCATTAAATTCATGAGTGCCAGAAACCATTGCTTCATCGCGCAAAACATCCATGTGTGATCTATTTTGTAAGGCACCTTGGACTCGGGAGACAAAATATTTATACAAAATTTCATCCATCATCGGCGCAATGCGAAAGTGTCCGTAGCAGATTTTGTTGCGGGTCATATACACAATAACAGGTAAATAAAAAAAGCTAGAACACAAGATGCATGCCATTATTTTTTTTCTCCAATTTCCCGATGTAAAAAGCAAGATGAATATCATTAACGGAAAAATAAAAAGTAATGCCGCAGGTTTAATGACGACCGAACATCCTAATAAAAAACCGGCAACCAACACATTAAATAATTCTTTCTTCTTGAGATAAATCACAAACTGATCAAGAAATGCTAATAAGAAAGTCACAAACAAAATTTCAGTAAGCAAGAATTGCACATACACCAAAAAGCCCAGATTAATAGACCACACAGCGATTGCTAAGCGAGCTACCCACTGATTAAAAAGATGCAATGCAATACAGTAAATAAATAATCCACACAATAATGCTAACAAACATTGTACAAATACTATCCAGCCATATGAATGCCCTGCAACCTTGTAGATCAATCCCAAAAATAATGGATACGCAAATGTCTGAACCGGATGCAAGTCAGGCCGTTGAGGACATTCAAGGCGTGAAGTTTGCGCAAAATGGACAGCTATGCGTTCGTATCCACTTGAATCAATTTCTAAATGTGAATCAGGAGTAGGAACCATCAGGTAAATAAGTCCCGTCAATATTGCAAAAATAACACATGACGCCAACATAACCGGATCATAGGTTGTCTTGTAAACTTTGTTCATAAACAACCTATTTTGAAAGCTCTTTTACACCACCACCTTGACATGCAAGTTGATCAATAATAAGCGTCAGTTCTGCCACTGTTGCAAGTCTATCTAAACTTATTGGCATCTCTTTTTTGTTTTTTACTGCATCAAAGAATTTGGTAATAAGTGTTGCATGCCCTTTATCCATAGTTGAGCGCTTTTCATTAAACGAAAGCGGTAGGCCGTGGCCTTGTAGTGTTAAGAAATCATCCATGACAATTGTTTTGCCGTCATAAAAAAGTTCCATGCGTTCTTTGCCTACTGCACTGTGTCCTAGCGCAGTAAAGAGCAATGTACACAATGAACCATCTGCAAAAGCTACTTGTGCTGAAAAGTTATCTGTGGTGAACAGATCATCACGATGCGAACGTATTGTTTCTACCGACACAGAAACTGGGCGTGCATCGGTCAAAAAGCAAAACAGGTCAAAGAGATGGCATGCTTGCCCAATAATTTGTCCGGCTCCTAAATCTGTTTGAATCCAATGATCTTTAGGAATATAACCAGCGTTCATGCGATAGTGCACAACTAATGGTGTTGTACGTTTAGCAATTACTTGTTTTATCTTTTGCATAAACGGAGAGAAGGGACGATTGTAATCAACGGTAAACGGAATATGTGGATGCTCACGCAAAAATGACATTACTTTTTTGAACTGGTCAAAATCTGTCACCATAGGTTTTTCCACAAAAACAGCTTTGCCTTTTGATAATGCGCGTAATAATTGTTCGCTGTGAAATTTATGGGGCGATGCAATAACAATAACATCAGCAAGATCACCTGCTAATAATTGTTCATCAGAACTTAATGCTGTTGCAGCACCATACGTACGTGATGCATTAATAGCATTGGCAAGATCAGTATCAACAACCGCATTAATTTTTACCGCAGGTAATTTAGAAATAATCGGCATCAGCTGAAATTTTGCAAAACCACCAGCACCTACAAAACCATCTCATAGTTGATCTTTT
>CAZJQM010000018.1:0-10522 GCA_964548355.1 uncultured Pseudomonadota bacterium | reverse complement strand
CCATTACTGATTGCGCAATATACAAGCTCATCTTTATCATTAAGTGTTAATGCACGGATACCTGTTTGGCGAATTTTTGCAAAATCCATTGCATCGGTTCGTTTAATAGTACCTTCTTTGGTTACCATTACGATGAACTTATTTTCCATGCCTCGTGTACAGAGCAACTTAACAACTCGTTCGCCTTCAGTTAATGGAAGCAGGTTAACTACCGCACGACCTTTAGCAATACGAGATGCTTCAGGAACTTCAAATACCTGCAAACTATATACGCGTCCAAAGTTGGTAAAGAAGAGTAACTGATCGTGATTACGTGTAACAAACACGTCTTCGATAAAATCATCAGATTCTTCTAAATCTGCCATACCCATTTTACCCTTACCACCACGATGCTGAACGTTATAGACAACTAATGGTACGCGTTTCACATATCCCTTACGCGTTAAGGTAACGACAACTTCTTCATCAGGTATAAGATCTACTTCAGTTAGTATATCAACAGGACCTTCTATGCGCGTACGACGTTTGTCCGCATATGTTTCTTTAATAGCAGTAAGTTCTTTAACAATTTCTTGATGCAAAATAGAACGGTCATCAATGATAGATTGCAAATAAGCGATTTGCTTTTTAATATCGGCTATTTCAATATGTATCTTATCTTGTTCAAGCCCAGTCAAACGCTGCAAGCGCATTTCTAAGATTGCCTTACTTTGTTCATCAGTTAACAAGAATCTCTTATTAAGACCCAGTATTGCTTCTTCAGCTGATTTTGATTTTTTAATAAGAGCAACTGTTTCATCAATATTCTGCAACGCAATTAAAAGACCCGCCAAAATATGTTCACGAGCTTTAGCTTTTTTCAAATCATAAACAGTACGCTTATAAACAACTTCTTCACGGTGAACCAAAAACTCTTGGAGCATTTGGCGCAAGGTGAACACGATTGGTCGGTTATCAAGTAAAGCTAACATTAAGAAGGTGATTGATGTTTCAAGATCGGTAAATTTATACAACTGGTTAAGAATAAGCTGTGGAGTTTCGCCACGCTTAATATCAATAACAAGACGAATACCTTTTTTGTTAGATTCATCACGAATATTGGTAATACCTTCAACAATCTTATCTTTGACAAGTTCTGCAATCTTAATGGTTAATTCAGCTTTATTAACTTGATAAGGAAGTTCGGTTACTACTAATGAGGTACCTTTTTTAGTTTCTTCAATTTCAACTACACCACGCAGAATAACATTGCCTCTGCCTGTTTGGTAGGCTCTTACAATTCCAGCGCGACCACAAATAATACCGCCTGTTGGAAAATCAGGGCCAGGTATAGTGGCAAATAGCTCTTCGTCAGTTATATGTTTATTTTCAAGTAACATAAGGCATGCGGTTACCACTTCACCTAAATTGTGAGGCGGAATTGAGGTCGCCATACCTACTGCAATACCTGCAGTACCATTTACCAATAAGTTAGGAATTTTGCTAGGAAGAATGACTGGTTCAACGGTAGATTCATCAAAGTTTGGTACAAATTGAACCGTTTCTTTATCAAGATCTGCTAAGATTTCATCTGAAATCTTCTTCATACGAACTTCGGTATAACGCATAGCTGCTGCATTATCACCGTCTACCGAACCCCAGTTTCCCTGACCATCTAATAAAGGATATCGTTTAGAAAACTCTTGAACCATCCCTACCATAGTATTATATACGGCCTGATCACCATGGGGATGGTACTTACCAAGCACATCACCCACCACACGGACCGACTTATGATAAGGTTTATTATAATGGAATCCTTGAAGATGCATCGCATAGAGCACACGTCTATGTACAGGCTTTAAGCCATCCCGTACATCAGGGATAGCACGACTAACAACAACAGACATTGCATAGTCTAAAAAGGAAGTCTTTAACTCGTCTTCAATAAGAACAGGGTTAATTTTCGATAACGCTAAGTCAGTTTGATTTTCAGAGTTCATGTGATCCTTTTCATATCTTTTCTATTATATGTTCATTACCTACTATCATCTTTTATACATTACTTATTATAACAAAAAAAAAGAGCTTGTTTAATTGGTATTTGATCATATCGAGAGCAAGGATATAAAACAAGGATCTCTTGATAAAAAGGGGATAAAGAGCTAGCCTATCTTAAATGGGGGATGCCCCAGAAATTAATACAAGCAGTATAACAAATCAGGTATTATAATCATGTCATATAAACGACCATTTCTGTGGGCAGTATTTTTCTGCCTTTCCATAGAATTACTATCATTTTCGTCTCTATTAGCGCATCAAGAAGATGAGGTCCCAACAAAATCACCTCTGCAAGACGGTCAAGACGATGAAGATCAAAAGGACGAAAAAGATCATTTAACTCCCTATTTCTTTTATGCTATTGGACGATCTGACATTATTAAAGTCCGCAGTTACATCGACCAGGGGGTAAGTATCAATAAGCCCTTTGGCAAGCGCAATGATACCCCGCTTATTTTTGCCATTAGAACATTGGCTATTCTGATAAGCAATATTAAAAGGGGCGCTTTTAACGACCCTTATACAGGGGAGTTTGCCTATAAGAGGCAAGTTGATATTATCCAGGTTATTCTGTTTCACGAAAACACGAACATGCAGCTTGAAAACAATCAAGGGCAAACAGCTGTTTCTCTTGCTACCCAAGAGGGGCTAAAAGAAGTTCTTAAGTTATTGTTTAGAAAAATGCAGCTACAAAGCTTACAACAACAGTTACACATCCAACATTCGGTCATGATGTCTGGAGGAGATAAAAATAAAGCTGAACTTGAACGATACAAAGAACAGTTAGCACAACTTAATGTCTCAGATGACATCAAACTTAAAATTACTCATGCCATAGAAAAAGCTTCAAATATGACTACGGAAGCTGGCAAAATGGCTGAATATATCAAACTTATTTTCCAACTTCCTTGGGATAAAGAAACTGAGGATCCAGATAATCTCAAACAGTTAGTACAAGAAATGGATGAGAAACAGTATGGTATGATAGAAGCCAAAAACAAAGTTAAAGAATTTTTGGCCCCACGCATTCTCAATGCCGGCAAACTCATCCAATCTAAAGCTCCTATTCTTTGTTTGGTTGGTCCACCAGGTGTAGGCAAAACATCTCTTGCTAAAATAATCGCAAAAGGCCTTAATCGAGCTTTTATACGTATAAGTTTAGGTGGTGTGCATGATGAGTCTTCTATACGCGGTTTTAATAAAGCATATGTAGGCGCCGATCCGGGTAAAATCATTAAAGAGTTAAGGAATAAGACTAAAAATCCTGTAATCTTGCTCGATGAAATTGATAAGATGGGTCTACATTCTGCTAATGGCTCACCAGCGGCAGCCCTTCTAGAAGTATTAGATCCAGAACAAAATAAAGATTTTGTCGATCACTTTTTAGACATTCCATTTGATCTATCTCAAGTTTTATTTATCGCTACAGCAAATAGTGTAGACAATATTCCATATGCTCTGTGGGATCGCTTAACCATTATAGAAATCCCAAGCTATACTTTTCAGGAGAAGCTCGAAATAGGTAAAAAGTTTCTTCTTCCAAAAGTAGTACAAGAATCGGGATTAGAAGATAAAGGATTAGAAATAACTGAAGATGTAATTATGTATATCATCCAACATTATACCTATGAAGCTGGTGTACGTAATATCGAAAAGAAGCTTCGTACTCTATGTGAAAAAGTTGCTTGCAGTTATCTGAGTACCAAAACTATCCCTACCATCACGATTTCGGACTTAAAAACCTACTTAGGTGCTGAATATAGCTTAGACATAGAAAAAGTATTTATTAAAGAAAGCCAGATCGGTATTTCTAATGGCCTTGGAGCAAATTCAGTAAGCGGTTCTCTGGTTATTGTTGAAACAACAACGTATCCAGGTTCTGGAGATCTTAAAATTACAGGACAACTTGGTGAAGTAGCCCAAGAATCAATATGCGTTGTTAAAAGCTACGTAAAAGCTCATGCACAAGAATTAGGAATCCAGGAAGAATTTTTAGATAAGCATGATATTCATATACATTCACCTTGTGGCCCTAAAGAAGGTCCTTCTGCGGGCATTGCTATTCTTTCAGCTGTTGTTTCCCGACTTACCAATCGACCATTTAATAGTTCATATGCGATGACCGGCGAGCTGAGCTTGACCGGGCGCGTATTACCTATTGGTGGATTACGAGAGAAGTTAAGCGCTGCAAAACGCGTTGGCATTTTAAAAGTGATAATACCACAAGCTAATGTTTCTGACTTAGTAGAGCTTCAAGACATTATTAAAGGAATGGAAATTATTCCTGTATCATACGCACATGAAGTTCTTAATCTTGTTCTATTACCAAAAAAAGGTGCTGTATGAATTTTATAAAACTACTCTCCACAGCTTTGATAATTCCTTTATGCTTGCATGCTGAAGAATTTGTAACATTTAAAACATATAGATCTCCGCATCATTCTATCGATGCAGCACAGGCTCTTTATAAGGGAATTGATACGAATGATATCATGATAGTTTCTTCTGCGCTTAATAGACTCAACTCTATTGATACGATTTCTGTTGGAGTATTTGGAGATACACCGTTAATGTTTGCCGTTAGACAGTATCTTCAAGATCTTGTTGCTCAGGATAAAGTTTCAGTACATGAACTGATTCTTAAAGATAAGGCAAAACTTAAAGAACAAAACGACAAACAATTCGATCGTCTTATGCGCACCGTGCTGAAAGGGAGTTTGCTCGGGCTTTTATTGCATCATAAGAATCCAAAATTCGTTACCTATTCTTCATTGTTTGCTGGAGCTTGTGCTGGTGCAGCGTGCGCGGCTTATAATTATCGTGTCAAAGTCAAAGAAATTGAAACCCCTCTAATAGCTGCATTGATTGTTGCTGGAGTTTCAATGGTTTCACAAGCAATCTTATCCCATGAACCAGATTCAGATATTCCTGAACCAACTCCCACAAAAACTCCTTTGGAAAAACAACGTGAGATTATTGAGCTCCTTATTAAAGCAACGCGCGATGTTACTATTCGAAATAATGAAGGCATAAATGTTTTGGAAATGCTCATAGCATATGGCCATTCCGCACTTGCCCACAATCAAGAAGTTGCTGCACTGACTTCTCTGATTATGCTTAAATCTGGAAAATATGCTTTACCTGACCATGCTTTGAATGATATTATGGAGCAATTCATCGCATATAATCAGAATCAAAAGTAAGCAACAGATCACATTATGGATATAAAAAAAATTAATCTTGAAGATGTGCAGCCACATCAGATACGAAACTTTGCTATCATTGCACATATTGATCATGGCAAATCAACACTCTCAGACAGACTTTTAGAAGTTACTGGCACATTATCTACACGCACAAAAAATGAACAATTCCTTGATAAGCTTCAAGTTGAAAAAGAACGCGGAATAACCGTTAAAGCGCAAACTGCATCGATGTTTTACGAACTTGATGGCGTAACATACTTGCTCAATCTCATCGATACTCCAGGACACGTAGATTTTACTTATGAAGTATCCCGTTCGCTCTATGCATGTCAGGGTGCTTTGTTGCTGGTTGATGCAGCACAAGGAACACAAGCACAAACTATGGCCAACTTCTATCTGGCATTCGATCAAGATTTATACATTGTGCCAGTTATTAATAAGGTAGATATGGCTAATGCTGATCCAGCTAAAGTAGCCCAAGAATTAAAAACGTTATTTGATTTTCAACAATCAGAAATCGTTATGACTTCTGGCAAAACTGGTATAGGCATTAAAGAATTACTTGAAGCTATTATTAAGCGTATTCCTGCGCCTAAAGGCAATACTCAAGCTCCTCTTAAAGCCCTTCTGTTCGATTCATGGTATGACGATTACCGTGGCGTGGTCTGCTTGATCGCTCTTAAAGATGGTATCATAAAAAAAGGTGACAAGATTACCCTTGCCCAAGAAGGCAAAGAATATGAAGTATTAGAGCTCGGCCTTATGTATCCTAACGAAACTCCTATGGATGCACTTTATGCCGGACAAGTAGGATATTTAATTAGCGGTATGAAAACCGTGCAAGAAGCACGCGTTGGTGACACTATTTATCATACAAAGAAACCAGTTGTTCCTTTGCCGGGATTTAAACAAGCAAAACCAATGGTATTTGCTGGTCTCTACCCCATAGATACTACTGAATTTGAGATGCTACGCGACGCTATTGAAAAGCTAACGCTCAATGATGCGAGTGTTAGTATTGAAAAGAAAACATCTGCAGCATTAGGGCTTGGATTTAGATGTGGCTTTTTAGGGCTGCTGCATATGGACGTTTTTAAGCAACGTCTTGAACAAGAATATAATATGTCGGTTATCGCAACATCACCAAGCGTGTTATACAAAATAAAATTACAGCATACGGGTGAAATGATCGATATTGAAAACCCTGCAGAATTTCCTGATCCGACCAAAATCGAAGAAATTTATGAGCCCATGATTGATGCAACCATTATTTTACCCAAAATATATTTAGGAAGCATCATCAAGATATGTGAAGAAAAACGTGGCATTCAAAAAGATTTACGTTATTTAGACGAAGATCGTATTATTTTGAAATATCGCTTACCGTTAAATGAAGTAGCAACAGACTTCTATGACCAGATCAAATCATTATCAGCTGGATACGCAAGCTTTGATTATGAAGAAGCTGGGTACGAACCTTCAGATTTAGTTAAAATGGATATTTTACTTAATGGCAAAGCTGTAGACGCACTGACATTTATTGTACATACAGATAGTTCTTATTACGCAGGAAAAGAACTCGTTGCCAAACTTAAATCAGTTATCCCGCGACAACTCTTTGAAGTTGCTATTCAAGCGGCTATAGGCTCACGTATTATTGCTCGTGAAAGTATTTCTGCATTACGCAAAAACGTTACTGCAAAATGTTATGGTGGCGATATCACACGTAAAAGAAAATTGCTTGAAAAACAAAAAGAAGGTAAAAAGCGGATGAAGCAAGTCGGTAATGTTGAAGTACCACAAGAAGCATTTTTAACCATATTAAAAAAATGAATCTTGATGGCCATGTATGTATCTGCTAAGGTGATCAAAAGAAAGGAAATTATTCTATGGTAGATACAGAACCAAAAGACAAAAATAATCGCGATGAGTTTTTGTTTTCGGGGAATATTTTTATATTCCACTCGTTTGACGTCGGCGAAGATATCAACTTAGAAAGTATTAAACAATCACATGTCGTTCAAACGGCACCTATTTCTCTACCTAAATACTTTAAAAATTATCATATACCATTAGCTATCGAGCTTCCTCAGCCGCAAGCAGGATCTAAATGCATCAGCGCAAAGATCCATAACTTCGGCGCTTTATCACTCACCTATCAAATTCCTTTTACTAATACACTGGAAAGCATCCGTAGGAAAATTAACAATTTAGATACAACCTTCCGCAAACAAAGCGCCAGCGATGCTGCATCAATTTATAGAAAAATAAAAGATTATATTAAACAAGCACACTTCTTTCATTTACGATCATCATACGTTGTCATACAAATCGATCCAACACCTGATATGATCAATGTTGTAGATCTGAAAAATAAATATGGTGGCTTGATAGCATCCACACTTAGATTTGAAACAGAAAGCCTTTCTGAATTCCAAAAAAGCGAAATTCTAGAAACTGCGACCGGTTATTACCGTGGTGACTTGATTATCATCGATACAGAAGCTGCATTTGTATACGACGAAGAATATTATGAAATTTTAGACTTATTTGAGTTCTCTAATCTTCATAAATTAGAGCTTACCTATTTTGACCGCGTTCTCGATCAGCATTTAAACCTAGTTTATGAGCGCCGCGCAATTACACCACCGCTCAGCGCTTATCTACCTTTTATAACTATTAGTGACCCTATTGGCGACTTAGGCCGATTAAAAGTAGATATTTCAGTAATTGCCGAGCGTTTGGAAAGCAGTATTAAGTTTGCCGGCGAACCATACTTTACAGAAATCTATGGTCTTTTAGTTGATAAGCTAGATCTTAAAAGCTGGAAAGATAGTATCGAAAAGAAACTGTCGATCATTAAAGAAATTCGAACCGTTTATTACAACAAGATTGATGTTATACGCGAAGACCTGCTTTCAGTATTAGTTATCGTGCTCATTTTCATTGAAGTCATGATAGCGATCATGAAGAAGCATTAAATTTATCCCAATCGGACTACGCCGATTGGGAGCCCATACAGGATGTAACGTAATAAAATAATTTATTTAGACGCAGTTTTGATATTAAAAAGCTCAGGCCATTTATCAAGTGGGGTATATTCATTGTCATTATATGCATGAATATCAGCTCCACTTTCAATAAGCAATCGAGCGAGTTCTAATGATTTATGTGTAGCCGCCCAATGCAAAGGGGTATCACCCTTAGAATCTGTTGTATTTGGATTAGCGCCATGTGCTAGTAAAAATTTTACAATACTTAAAGCATCTACCTTGTTACTAGAATTAAAATAAGACTTAACAGCGGCAAATAACGGAGTTACTTCCTCTTTATTTTCTGCCTTAATAAGCATCACAACATACTCTTTAGGCAGATGTGTTGCTATAAAGTTACATAGATTTACGGCTTTTTGATCTGGATATTTCGCTAAACAATGCAAAATATTATCAGCTTCTTTATCTAAGGGACCCTGAAAACTAAAATATTTCTGATCATGTTTCTGTGCAAAGGTTAGATAGTAATTAAGAAATTTAAAAATAAAATCTACATTATAACCTTCATAAATACGCAATATTGTTTTACGGCTTAAACTATTTTTATACTGGGACCATGAATCAGTCATACTTTTTAAAAAACTTATCTTATCATCGATAGTGTAATGATTTTGATGGTAAATTAATCTCAATCCGGTCTCTAGAATTTCTTCTAATCGCAAAGGTATATCAAAGATTTGAAGCTTTCCCTCTTTGGATTTTGGTCCTTGCATGCCTAAATAATAATTAACAGCTTTTACACTCCCTTGCTCTTCATAAAAACCAACTTTTTCCTTTACAGATTGTGCTAAAAAAATCTCTTGCGTTGTTTGCATGCAAAAAGTAGATGATGTGCCCAAGACGAAAGCAATAAATATATGCCATATGTTCATATTAAAGTCCCCCTTTGATACTTTTTATGATTGTAGCAAATAGGGTAACATGAAATAAATAATTTATTGTCTCGCTATCGAGATTAGTAGCGTATTTGAATGGTTATTGTGCAACAGCAACCTTAGCAGGACGCAAAACTGAACCTTTGAACAGGTAGCCTTTTTGTAACACATTAACTATTAAACCTGCTGGTTTTTCTGATGTTTGTACTTGCATAACAGCTTCATGTAGCTCTGGATTAAATTGGCTCATGTCTTTTATTTCTTTAACATCATATTTTGCGAGCAACTTATCTAATGATTTTTTGGTCAGTTCAATACCTTCAATCATAGTTTTAAGTGCATCGGTAGATGACATTGCTTGAGCTTGTGCAAGAGCACGGTCAAAATCATCTGCAATTTCTAATATGTCATGCAGAATATTTGATTGCGCCATTCGTATCCATTGTTCTTTTTCGCGCTCTGTTCTTTTTTTATAATTTTCAAAATCAGCACTGATACGCAATGAGCGATCTTTCCATCCAGAAAGTTCTTGCTGGCATTCTTTTAATGCTTGATTGTTATCATTATTATTTTCTTGTTCGTCGAGATTTGAATGAATATTTTCAGTGTCGTTCATAAATGGCCTTAAGGTTTGAGCTACAATTAATTAATAGTATATCAAAGAAGCGCATAGCAACAAGCAGGCCATGATTTCCCATCTTTGCTTTTGCCTTTAAATAATCTATAACTAATGGTATGAGTTTAAAAAAGGATCGGGATGAAAAAACTTCTTATCATTATTGTATCATTCTCATCATGGGCATCTGCAGCAGATAATGCACATTTTTATCGAGCTAATTTCTTTTGGGGCGAACCGCGATTTGAACGCGAATGGTTATCTACTCTCGATGTATTTGTTGGACATGGCTCTCAGAGTATGGGGCGCAATTGCAATGGACAAAGAACCTGTCTGCTCAATATTTATGGCCCACAAAATTTAGCACGAATTGGCGCAGGAATTGAATTAGATGCAAGTCCAGAAGATACTATCTTGCAAAATGCTCTTAATTTGCCAGGCAGAGGCTCTTTTGGCCTTGTTCAGTTTGGCGGAAAGTTCACCATCACCGAAGGCGTTATCGAATTCAAACAAAACTTAAACAAAAGGAAAAATTACCAAACCGCTTAGCCGATTTAAGCGAGCCAGTGGTGGCTAGCCAGACCGTTGTCTACCGTAAGTCGGCTCCAGCGGTCCACTACAGCAGCGGTAACACTTCATGGGACCACATTGCGGCTTGTGAGTCTGGTGGCAACTGGGCAATCAATACCGGCAACGGCTATTACGGCGGCCTGCAGTTTACTCAGCAGACAT
>CAZJQM010000017.1:0-10565 GCA_964548355.1 uncultured Pseudomonadota bacterium | reverse complement strand
GTTACCACGTCAAAAGAGGACGCCCCCAAAGAGAGACATATCTTTTGAGCAGCATCACAAAAAATAGTGAAATGTAGGAGAAATAAAAGAAGAACAAGCCAACGCATCTGTGCACTCATGTGAGTTAAAAACTACCATTAGTGTACCAGAATGCGAAAATCCCATAAGAGATTACTCTATAATTCTAAAAGCTCCACGATAATCTTTTGCTTTTAAAAAAGGCTCAACAATAATATCTTGAGCTTTTATACCAGCAACTCCCTTGTGTAAAATATCTAAAAAGTTATCGATGCGCTCTCGAGATCCACAAGCAATAACAGTTACTTGTGAAGGAGATGTTGATTGCACGGTACCTTCAATGTGCAGATTCCGAGCATTTTTTTGAATAACGTCTTCAATAAATTCTTTTGGCAGTGTGCCAGAAAACGCTATTCTGAGACATTGGTTTACCTTCATCGTTTCACCCTTTTTTAAGGTTTCGGCTCTTCATGGTTTGGTTAAGGCCGAGGACCAACCTAGCAAAATAAGTTACGTAAGGTCAAACCTTGTGGTAACTAGACTAAAAAGCATGTTGTTATACACTATAGGAAATCATTGATTCATTAAGCTTTTTCAGGATTCATTGTGAACAAACCAGGTACCGTACGCGTTAGATTTGCACCTTCTCCAACCGGCATGATGCACTTAGGCAATGTCCGCGCTGCTCTTTTAAACTATCTTTTTGCAAAAAAGAACAAAGGTAGCTTTATCTTGCGTATTGAAGATACTGACACCGAACGCAATTTTGACCCACGCGCCGCACACATCATCGGTGACTTGCTCTGGCTTGGATTAGAATTTGATGAAGGCCCAGAAAGAGGCGGGCCAGCCGCTCCGTACTTTCAGTCTGAGCGTGTCTCCTTATATACAAAAAAATTAGAAGAACTTAAGACTAAGAAAAAAATATATCGCTGTTTTTGCACTCCTGAAGAATTGGAGAAAAAAAGGCAACGCCAAATAGCTCTTAAAATGCCACCGCGTTATGATCGCACCTGCCTCAATTTAAGCGAACAGCAAATTACAGAAAATTTGAGCAAAGGCTTACCATTTATTTGGCGACTCATAACCGCACAAGATAAAATCGTAACCATTACAGATCTTGCTCACGGCAAAGTTACGTTTAACCTCAAAGAACTGTCAGATCTTCCCTTAACACGTTCTGATGGAAGCTTTACATTTATTTTTGCTAACTGTGTTGATGATATTGATATGCGCATTACGCACATTATTCGTGGTGAAGATCATTTAACCAACACAGCAGGTCAAATAGTTTTATATGAAGCTTTTGGTGCTTCAATACCACTCTTTTGGCATTTACCAATCATTTGTAATGCTGAAGGCAAAAAGTTATCGAAGCGCGACTTTGGTTTTTCACTCAATGATTTGCGCAACGCAGGATATCTGCCAGAAGCGATCGTTAATTATTTAGGAATTATTGGTGGCTCATTTGAAAAAGAAATTTTAACACTTGATGAACTTGCGCAAGCATATAATTTTGAAAATATGCATTCAACGGGCCATATCCGCTATGATGTTGAAAAACTTAAATGGGTTAATCATAAATGGATTGCACAATATGATGAAAAGAAATTGGTAGCACGTTGCTTACCGTTTCTAACACAAGAGTTTCCACAAGCACAAAAACTACGTGATGAGCTTTTGTTGCGTTTGATAACCATGATTAAAACAGACTTAGTTACACTTCCAGATATTTCTAAAGCTTTAGGATTTTATTTTGTAGCACCTGTAGTTAAACACACTGATCTTGTAAGCATTTCACCTCAAAAGCATGCTGTCATTGTTGCTATTCTCAAACAACATTTTAATGACATACATTCTCCTGCGCTATTCACCGACAATGTCAAAAAAGATGCTCAAGCACAGAATGTACCTATCAAAGAATTGTGGCATTCAGTGCGCATGATATTGACCGGATCTGTCCAAGGATTGGGTATTAAAGAAATTATTGAGTTATTAGGAAGCCAAGAGGCTGAACATAGAATCAAAACAGTTCTTGCATCAAACAATTGAATCTACTGCTTCTAATCGATTAGCACATTGCTTAAATTCAGTTACTATTCCTTCTTTATGAAAGTAATCCATAAGAGAGCAAAATTCTTTTTGCTGTGAATCTGGCACAAAAAATTCAAACGTACTCGTCTGCACATCTAAAGTTCGATCAAAGCAAATGTATTCATATGATCTCAATATGGCAACAAAATACCAACTGAGTGGACGATTAATGGTAGCCTGATAGTAATAACAGAGATCCATGATCTACTTTCTTTGCAAAAAAAATAATCTACATATAGGATGATACCCATTAATTGCATTTACGTAAAATAGAGGACCATATGCAAACTTCAAAAATAAGCGTTACAACTGCAACGTTGATCGGTATCAACTCAATGATCGGGGCTGGTATTTTCAGTGCGCCAGCTGTTCTTGCTTCCTATGTTGGACCTGCTGGTTTACTTACCTATCTTATTGTTATTTTGAGCGTATGGTGTATGGCATTTTCATTTGGTATCCTTGCACAACTCTTTCCTGAAGAAGGCGCTTTCTATACGTATGCTAAGCAATGGGGCGGACATCGCACAGGATTATTATCAAGCACTGCATATCTTATTGGTATTTTAACATCCATGGGGTTGTTGACCAAATTAGCAGGCATTTATTTGCATACCTATTTCCCGACAGTTTCACCTTATTATCTTGGACTCATTGCTTTGATAGCACTCGTTGCCCTTAACATGGCAGGTGGCATTGCAACTCGTGTTACGCAGATCATTTCAATTTGTTGCACATCAATACCATTAGCTATCATTACCCTACTGTGTCTTACCAAAGCACAGGTTGGAAATCTTACACCCTTTGCTCCTTACGGATTTACGAATGTATTTCGTGCGATGCAAGAAGTTATATTTGGATTCTTTGGATTTGAAAGCACGATTGCACTCTATGGCATTGTTGAACATCCACAAAAAAATGTCCCACGCGCTTTGTCATATGCAATTATATTTGTAAGTGCTATTTATTTCTTATTCATTTCTTCTATATTTCTTGCAATACCTACTTCGATATTTAGTTCAGCAGCAATTCCATTGTCTGTTCCGCTCGAAGAACTATTTCCAGATAAGTTATGGCTGATTAAAATTATTCACTTATCGATTACCATATCTTTCTTAAGTGTTATCAATGCTGTTATTTGGGCAACAAGTACTTTGTTTATTTCCTTAACGCATAAATTTAAAAGCAAACAAGGTAAAGAATTTGCTCATTCAAAAAAATTAACTCCTGCAACATCAGTTTTGCTTATGGGTGCCATAATCGGAACAGTATTTACACTTTTTAATGACATTAAATTATTTTTTACGTATGCCAGTCTCTTTATTATGTTCGCGTTCAGTACTTCTTTGTTCGCTCTTTACAAAGTGCGTTCAAAGCTTTCTGCTGCACAGAAAACACAAGCAGTAGTTGGTACTCTAACAGCATGCTTAATTTTAGGCTTTGCGCTAGAAAGATTGATCTCTCTCATTATCTAATAAGTTTAATGAAGCATTGACTGTCTTGTAATGAAGGTGATATAAAAGATCGGGAGAAAGTTTTTCAAGAAAGGGGTGTTTTAATGATCCGTCCTGCATCATGTCAGCAATACCTGCTTCTTGCTGCTGTGTTTATTTGTTCTGAAGCGATAGGTATGACATCGAACAATCCGTTCGATCCTTTCCCACTTTATAGTACGGCCAATCCGCATGAGTTTTTGTATACCGTTAAAAAAGATGAGATGCGAGGATTTGATCCAGAGTATGCTCAAGAACATGCTAACTTTACTATCTGCGGCTTTGGCGGCAGAGCAACTGATGCTATTGATAGCAAAAAGCATTTTGTTGAACTCGGTGACCTGCATGGACCTTGGAACATGCTCGCATTAACATTTGATACATGCCCAGGATCTACAGCATTACCACCAGCTCTACAAACAGCAGCAAATACACAATATTGCGTTGAACCAGGAAATCCCCCTGTTGGGACCTATAGTCAAACGCCAAGCTTACTTGCCACTACTACCCAAGTTAGTTATAACACGGGGCCACATTTTGGTCAGGTTTCTGTTCCCGCTGAATATCGTAAGTTAGGGGCACGCTTTGAAGGCGCTCTTATGATTCTTGAAAATTTTGGCGTAAAAATTCAAGGTGGCTTTGCAGACGTTCAAAACACACCAACATCATACAATGATATTTCTGCAAGAGATCTTCCAAACCCTGCTTCATTCCCAACAACTCCCGCTTGCGGACCAGATGAATGTTGCACACAACAAAATCTTTTTAATGTTAATGCAGTGTTGACCGGAACAAATGCTGTTAATATTATTGCAGAACAAATTGGCGTAGATAATAACATTTTCCATAAAACCAATATTGAAGATTTACGCGGACAACTCTTCTGGCGACATGCATATCCCATGAACTATGATCGCGAGGGTTGGCCACGATTCTTATTTATGCGTTTTGCACAGTTAATCGGTGTTTTAGCAATATCTCCGCGCATTTCTCCATCAAAAATCTTTGGAGTACCATTGGGCAACAATGGACATGATGCTGTTGGTTTCAATACCGGATTTACGCTCGATTTTGATGAAACATTAGAAATTGGTGTTGAAGGTGGCGGTACATTCTTCTCTCGCGAAAAAATAAGCAACTTTAGAGTACCTGTCAACGAAGAACAAAGTACCATATTTGGTTGCACAACAGATGTATGCGTTAAGCCAGGCCACAACTGGCATTTTATTGGCACAGTTCATGCACGCAGATTTGTTGATAAATTATCCGCCTTGGCCCAGTTTGTACTCGTCAGCCATGATAAAGATAAGATTGAACCATTTACGTTTAATCAACAAATCAACGATAACATTAGAAGCCTTGAAAATTTAACTAAGTGGGATCTGCGCATGTTTAACTTGGCTCTTAATTATGATATTTCTCCACACATATCTATTGGTGCTCTTTGGCAGGCAAAACTTGGCAGACGCAATGCGCCACGAGTAAATACGGTATTGGCTTCATTTGTTGCGAACTATTAAGAAAAATTAAAGAACCATAATGATCACTGTTTACACCATAGGACATTCTAACCACCCCATTGAAACCTTTATCGACCTCCTTAAGGCTTACCATATTCAAGAGTTGGTAGATGTGCGTTCTATACCCAAATCAAGACACAACCCTCAATTTAACTTGGATTTACTTGCCGATGTATTAAATAAAAACAAGATCGGCTATGTACATATCAAGGAATTAGGCGGCTTTCACCGACCGGTAGCAGATTCGATCAATACCGGCTGGGAGCACCCTTCTTTTAAAGGATATGCAGACTACATGCAGACACCAGAATTTGAAAAGGGAATGCATAAACTGATGGAACTGGTCAGTCAAAAAACAGTAGCCATTATGTGTGCTGAGGCGGTACCATGGCAATGCCACAGGCGACTAATTGCTGATGCCTTGCTTGCCAGAAACTGCAAAGTTATTGATATTTTGGGGCTCGATCAATCAAAACCCCATATTATGACCGCTTGGGCTCATATTGAAGGTACTAAAGTTACCTATCCGGGACCAGTCAACGCTAGACAGAAGCGGTAAAAAAGCGTAGAATTACTGAACTTCGTAAACATAAAAACCCCCTTTAAATCTCTTGTGAGCGATTGTTATAAGGATGGCTGAAAATCTCATGTCTAGAAGAAAATCTAATGTTTCGATTCAAGTAAACGATAATCTTGATAGAGCATTACGACAGTTAAAGAAAAAAATTGAACGAGAAGGCATTTCTCGTGATATGAAGCGCGTGGTCTATTTTGAACCACCTACGCAAAAAAAGCGTAAACGTCTTATCCGCGCTATCAAACAAAACCTGTTGCGTATGGCAGCACAAGGCATCATCAAATAAACATTATACCTAGGAACTTGCGTGGAATCGAAAGATGTACGAAGAGCAAAAAAAGCTTCTCTTTTTCTCAGAGAAATATCTGAACTATTCTATCAAGTCATACAGGAAAATCCTGACCTTAAGGATATCTATCCCAGCAGAGTAAAATTCTCTCCTGATATGGGTATGTGTACGGTATTTTTCTATAGCCCCAAAGGCAAAGAATATTTCGAAGAAAAACGTAAGATACTTATTTTATTCAAGCCATCATTACGTGCAGCCGTTGCAAAACGCATTCCTATGCGCCGTGTTCCTGACTTTGTTTTCCACTTTGATGACGATTACGAAAAACAAGAAAAATTAGACTCTTTAATCACCAAACTTAAGGCAGAAGGCAAATTTTAATAATTTACTTTGCCCTGTTTGTATGTTGGGGCTCATTTTTAAATGTTGTCGGTTATCGCATAATCCACAGCCAAAATTTATGGCACCGTTCCAGGTGCCCCCATTGTTTAACCACCATCGCCTGGTATGATAACATCCCCCTCATTTCCTGGCTTGTTCTTCAGGGCCACTGCAGAAATTGCCATCAACCTATATCGATCTTGTATCCTTTTATAGAACTGCTCTCCGGTCTTTTATTAACCACCTTATGGTACATAGTTCCACCCTATTATTTCTTCGCTTATTTTATATTTTTCTCAGCACTTATTGTTTCGATCAGGACAGACTTAGAAACATTACTTATTTCCCGTCTCGTTACGTTATTCTTAATCCCTGTAGCTCTTTTTTGCGCTTATAAAGGATTACTTCCTCTTTCATTGATTGAAAGCATACGAGGAGCTGGGTTTGGATATGCGATTTTAGCTGTGGTTTCAATTGTTTATTATCTATTTACTCAACGAACAGGTATGGGACAGGGCGATATCGATTTACTTGCCTTTATCGGAGCATTTGTGGGTATTCAAGGAGCATGGATTACCCTGCTATTAGGTTCCCTAGCCGGTAGCATTGCAGGTTCATTACATCTCTATATGACCGGAAGCCGCAAAATCCCTTTTGGACCATTTTTAGCTTTAGGCGCCATGGCATTTGTGTTGTTAAAACCGCAGTTAGTTGGTCTGTTTTTTAGTTGAATCACCAGGCACTCTGAAAGCCAGGGAGATTAATCTAATAGCCTATGACTGACAACAGGATAGTGTATCAGACGTCCAGCGTGCAGGGCTATCTATCAGCCTAACCTGTCTTAATGCAAAAATATGCAAAGTTTTTATGCTTTCTTCATCGGTCAGCGGATTCGATTCTGTAAGCGATACTTCTTTGAGATTTGTTAAACGGCTTAACACATTATACGCACAACTAATCTGATTGTCCGCTAAATAAAGACATGTAAGTTCCACTAAATGTTTCATACTTGGCGACAATTTCGTAAGATCATTTGAATGTAAATCTAACAATCTCAAATTTCGCAACGCGCTTATTGTGTTAGGGACATCTTCTATATAATTATCTCCTAAACATAACGTTTTTAAAGCAGTTAAGTACCGTAATACATCAGATATTTCTGTTAATTGATTATGTGCCGCACTCAAATAATCTAAGTTAGTCAGTCCACTCAGCCATAATGGCGATAAGTTGGTGAATTTATTAGTACTGATAATAAGAACCTGCAATGAAGTCAATTTATTCATTTCAAGAGGAAGATCTTGCAGTGCATTCTGATTCAGATCCAATATTTCTAATTTTTCTAAATTACTTATTGCTGAAGGTAGATGATTTAACTCAGAAGTAACAACTTCCAAAACGGTTAGGTTGGTAAGTTTAAATATTTCTTCGGGTAATTGTCTCAATCCATTCGTATTAAGGGACAATTTTCTTAAATTAGTTAAATCACCGGTCCCCACGGGAACATATTTTAACCATCTCACCAATAATGCATTCTCATTAAAAACGTGCTTATGTTCTTCAGAATTTTTTTCCAAAAAAGTTTTGATGCTTTTTGGATCATTATTTCTATGATCTACATATTCCATGGCCGATAGAGATGATAATGCAAGAGATATAAATATTAAGAGATGCTTATGCATATTAACCAATTCCAAACCCATCCCAATCCCACTCATCATCTGACTCGCCAATTTGCTTTATATTGCAATCTTGAATGATTTCTCGTTCTTCCCAAGGCAAGTATTTATTTGAACTCAATGATATTTCACGAAGCGAACTTAAGCCTTTAACTATATGTGATATTTTTTGTAATTGATTTCCAGCCAAACATAAAGTATGAAGAGATCTTAATTGTGTTAGCTCTTCAGGCAAGTAACTAATTTCGTTACTTACTAAACTTAATATGGTCAATTCTGTTAATTTACCTATATCAGCAGGTATTTTTTGTAGTCGATTAGAACCAAAACCCAAATATTTTAGTCGCATTAATGCACTTATTGCCGGATCTATTTCTCCAAGCTGATTGTTACGAACGTCTAAATCTTGCAACTTAACTAATGAACCAAACCAAGAAATATCTTTAAGCTGATTATCTGCAAGATTAAGTTTTCTTAAATTGGTTAATTGGTTCATTTCCTGAGGTAATTCTGCCAATTGGTTCTTTCCAAGATTCAATATTTGTAGACTGACTAAAACACCAATCGAACGCGACACGCTCTTGAATTTATTAGTAGATGCATAAAGCTCTTGTAAATGGGTCAGGTTTTTTATTTCATCAGGTAAAGATTCCAAGCAATTATTGCTTAAATTCAATACCCTTAAGTTGATTAATAAACCGATTTTTGGAGTTAAGATAGCCAAATCATTAAATCCAAGATTAAGATTATTATTTTTTTCTAGCAACGCAGCTTGTGCTTCATTTATTTTATCTTCTTCCAATAAGCTTGCTATGCGCTTGTCTTTGTCAGTGCTTAAAAGATTAATTTCCATTGCCGATATGGGTGATATAGAAAAAATGAGTATTAGTACACAAGATCTATTCATGATTTCTCCATTAAAATTATTTCTTATGGCCGCCAATATATCACGTAGCTAGGAAATTTGATATGCCTGAATCCTTGATTAACAAGGTGCGCATATATCAGGAATTATGAACATCAAAGCAATTAACTATTTTTATTCGATATAACCTAATTCATGATAACATCGATGAATATTTCTTGCATCAATGAGCTCTTTGACTTCTAATTGTTCTTCTTCTGAAAGATTATCAACATTTAAAGATAATTCTTGTAGATTTGGCAAATTTTCTATCACAAACATAACTCGTTCTAATTTATTTCCATCAAGATAAAGACCCTTTAAATCAATAAGTTCTTCGAATGCTTCAGGTAGTTCAGTAATTTTATTATAACTCAAATCTAATATGGTAAGTGCTGTTAAGTTGCTTATTATAGGAGAGATTTTTTGCATTCGATTTGAACTAAAGTTAAGTTCTCTCAAATTGGACAATAGGCCTATTCCTGTTTTGAGCAGCTTGCAATATTCATGCGAGATAAACCAATTTACTAATGAAGTATGGAGCAAAAAGTTATGGGCTAATGCAAGTTGCCTTACGTTATCAATTAATTCAAGCTTCTTTAACTCGATTAATTTATCATCATAGAGATAGTGCAATTGATTACGTTCCACATCAAGTGCAGTTAGCTTAGTTAGCATCCCTATCCATTCAGGTATTTGTTCCAAGTAATTCCCTGAAATATTAAGATGTTGTAAATTTGTTAGACATTTCATTTCATCAGGCAATACTTTTAACCTATTATTATCTAACCTTAAAATGGTTAATTTCACCAACAAACCGATTCTTGAAGGAACCATTCTCAAATCATTAAAACGAAGATTAAGTTTGTTATTTTTTTTTTGTAATAATTCTTCAGCTTCTTTTGTTTGCCCTTTTTGTAAGTAATTTACAATAGATTGGGAGATGCTTGTAGTAACTCGCCCGCTCCTTCTACTATTATCTAATTGCTTGGAGTCAATGTCTTCCATTGCTGATACACGTGATATAAAAATAAGTATTATTACAATAGATTTCTTCATGATTTCCCCATTAGAATTTAACAGAGCTGCCACTATACCACCTTCTTGTGGATTTTGGTATGCTCTGCACATTGATTTAAAGGACAGTATTATGCAAGCAATTATTCTATTTATTTGTTTATTATTGCCGTTAACTACACACAGCGTTTCTATCGTATACAACCTTAAAATTGCAGAAGCTACTAAACGTCATGTGATTGAACAACAATTTAAAAAACCGGCCATTGCAGCTGTCACAGGTTTTGATCAGCAACGCAAAACATATAATCACACCAATCAAACCATTGGCGGCGCACTTTTTACGTTTATTTACGGGCACAAATCATTTTATCTTAGAGCTGATACGGCTGTTGGGCATGTGAGTGAAAAAAACAAATGCATTCCATTACATGATTCACGCACACAGATGGATGACATTCTTATAGCAACAGGATTTACCCATATTTTTAATGATAGAGCTAAAGCAACTCTGTCCGGTCTTTTTGGCATTCCAACGCATGATGACACGAGCTTGCAAGGAATTGAGTTAGGCACGGGACATCTTGGGCTTGGTG
>CAZJQM010000016.1:0-11514 GCA_964548355.1 uncultured Pseudomonadota bacterium | reverse complement strand
TCGAACCAATAACCCACAGATTAAGAGTCTGTTGCTCTACCAATTGAGCTAGCGGCCCAATAATTTCAATTAATGGTCTATAGTTTAACAAACTCATTTTGAAATGTAAGTGTTATTACACTGCTCTGATATCTTTTTCTTTCTTTTCGCCCATCTTTTGAACGTTTTCTGTGTATTTATCAGTGACTTTTTGCAAAATATCTTGAAGATTTTTTGAAAAGTCTTCTGAAATTTCTCTTTTGCGTTCCGCTTCTTTAATAGAGTTGCGGAATTCGCCACGAATAACACGGATACGTTCTTTGGTTTCTTCGAGCTTTTTATTGAGCACTTTAGCTAGTTCGTCTCTACGTTGACTGCTTATTTCAGGAAGAACAATTCTAATTAAATTACCATCATTGGCTGGTGTCAAACCTAATGCAGCGCTCATAAGTGCTTTTTCTATATCAGCGATTATGGATTTATCCCACGGTTGTACAACTAAAAGACGGGCTTCGGGAGCTGAAATGGCAGCTATTTCTTTAAGTGCCAGCTGGGAACCTCCGTAACAGATAACCTTTACATCTTCAAGCATTGAAGCATGTGCGCGACCTGTACGAATAGTTAGGAGTTCCTTTTCAAGATGTTTTAAGGGAGCTTGCATTTCTGTATCAGCGAGCTTTTCAAACTCATGGGTATACATATTCTTGAAATTAATAGCAGTAGTAGTACTCATCTATAAATCCTTCTATCAAAATATTGCAAAGCTTAGAGGCCAATTTCAAATCGATCAAAACGACGAATTACGATCTTTTCGCCTAACTTTGCAACCATTTCTTTAAGTAAATCTTCGATAGTTAGTTGATCGTTTTTAACAAAGTTTTGTTTCATAAGGCAGACATCAGAATATAATTTGTTCAGCTTGCCTTCAACGATCTGATTAATGACCTTTTCTGGCTTGCCAGAATCTTTCAACTGAGATGCCATGATATCTTTTTCTTTAGCTAAGAATGTCTTATCAACATCTTCAGGATTGAGCCATGCAGGTTTCATAGCTGCAATTTGCAGACAAAGATCGTTAGCAAACTGTTTCATATCATTGGTGCGAGCAACAAAATCAGTTTCACAGTCTATTTCAATAAGTACCCCTATACGAGCGCCAGGGTGAATATAAGCATGAACGATACCTTCTGAGGTAGCATTTCCAGCTCTTTTAGCAGCGACATCGGCACCTTTTTTGCGGAGAATTTCGACTGCTTTGTCCATATCTCCTTCAGTTTGTTCAAGTGCTTTTTTGACGTCCATCATACCCATACCGGTACGTTCACGGAGTTGCTGAATAAGTTCTAATGATATTTTAGCCATGATTGTCCTTGCTTAAGATCATATTTATAGAGTAAATCACCTATAAGTCTGCCAAAAATGGTGAATTTTACAATGAGGGGGGCATTATGAGCTAATTATAGGAACTCTTGCTGCGAGCAAGTGAGAAAAAACTAAATTTAGGCTTATCAGCAGTATGTTCATCCCCATCAGAATGCCTATGTTTATATAAAGTTTGTAAAGTTTCGACAAGTTGCATATAGGATGGTTCTTGCGAAGGTTTGGTAGTGCATGCTTTGATCAGATCTTGAACAATAGGGGGTAAGGGAGATTGTTTAGTATAAGACTTTTCAAAACGTACCCTTTGTTCAATTAATAGATCGACCATACCTTTTTTCTCAGCTTGCGATACTTCGTGAGGAAGATACGTAAGTGCCTCCAGAACCATATTCTGAGCGGGCTCAGTTATTATATCATTCTTTTTGTTTATTAAACGTAGAAACCACAATCCATAAGATAAGCCAAGCATAAAGTTGTTTCCACATGCATGTTCTACCTCGGAAGAGAGCTTTAAGTTATTGATGGGTGTATAAAAAGTGAGAGGGGCATAGGCTGATCCGGAAGATTCTTGATCTGCTTGAGATGCATTTTTAAGTGCTTCTATCTGTATACTACTTTCTAGATTATTTAAACATGATTTATAAACCTCGAAAGCTGCTTTTTTTTGAATACATTCTTCAGCATTAGTGTAGTTTTTAAGATTAGTATGTTTTTTCGCAAAAGTTTCCCAAAACACTATAAGCTGAGGATCGATGCCAATGGTGTGTTTCCCATCTTTAAGATATGAAAAAATCAAGCTGCTTTCTCTAAGAAAATGAAATGTAGCAAGCATGAATTCTTCAAAGTTTTTTTCATTGATCTTTTTTGCATCATTAATCAAAGTTAACCATACTTTTACCTGAATTTCGCAACCTTGCGGTAATATGTGCCCATTATCAACAAGGTGATTTTTTTCTAGAATATACAAGAGCCCTTCTTGAAATTTTTTACCTTGAGGATGGTAAAGTCCAACCTTTTTGGATGTAAGTCGATTAGGACGCTTTTCTTTATCATTAGACGGCTTAGTTTCCATTGCATTCAAGTAAGGTGTGCAGATAAAGATAAAGATAATTAGATTTCTAGAGTTCATATGATACCTATTGTTGTTGGTTGAGAATCAAAACTACACATGGCGTGATAATAGCTGCCAGAAATAAGATTGAAAAACCTGCGGACAGGCGAACTGATCCTTGCTCTGCAACGATGCCAGTTGCCAGTACTTTGCGGAACTTGCTGCTTCCACCCAATGTAGTAAGCGCATCATTTAATTGTTGTGTGGTAAAATAATTAAGTGTATCGAATTTACCTTTACGTATGTTTTCTAAGCGTTTTTGAAATTGTTCTGATGATATTTCCGGAATAATTGAGCGATATTTTGGGTTATTTTTAATAGCTTTGATTTTCTTATCCATGGTTGCTGCATCTTGTGTGCGTCCAGCATCTTTATATTGTTTTTGAGCATCTTCAAGACAAAGCAGCATCTGCCCTAAAGCTGTTTTAATACCTTCAGTCCGTAAGAATAGAATGTTCGTATCTGGATTTGGTTGTGATAGTAGCTCATCTCTCTCGTTGAACAATGTTTCAATGCTTGATTCATAATTGCTAGCAATATTTTTATTAAGTTCAGCTAGTTGCAGTCGTTGCACACTTACTTCTTTGGGACTTAAGAAAGTTTTCTTTTGGGAAGCGACTTCTGAAGCTACGGTTTGTTTCTCAAATATTTTTAATGCACTGCTCACATCATCAGGATCTGGATTAAAAGCTGTTTTCGCTATTGTTATTTCGGACTCCTTAAGGTTTGCCACTTTTCCTTTAAGAAACTTTAATCGTTCAGTCTTTGGTAGGTTCGATTCAGGGATATATTCGGTGGGAGCCGGAATTGCTTCGAATCGTGCTTGTGCAGCTTCATAGGGGGAGAGTGGTTGTTTTTCCCCTGGTTCTTTTTTAAGAATGTTATCGAGTAATGTGAGCATCCTATCATTAAACTCTTGGGCGGTAAATCCTTCTGAGATGATAAGTTCTTGAGCTTCGGGCAAAACTGCAAGAATATTAATACTCAGTTGAGCAACTTGTGGGTCTTGACCTGCAGTAACTTTAAGAGCTTCCAAAACATTCTCATTACTCATAAGTTTAACAGCCTGTTCTACTAAACCAAAACCACCATCAATAACAGATGTTTGTCCAATAAGCGTTAATAAGGCATTTTTTAGTTGTTGTGTAGCTTCTTGAGATTTTTTGATCAGTTGTTGCATGTTTTCGATGAGTGAACGTGTATTGTCTGAAATTGTTTGTGCAATTGATTTTCGTTCGGCTTTATATAATTCATCGGGAAAATTTTTCAGTAGATCTTGGCCTTGTTGAACTAGCTCACCTTGATAGTTTTCTAGTTCATCTGATGATACATTTTGTTTTTTAAGTTCGGTTACTTTGGCCTTGAGTATATTAAAAATATCCTGGGTTATTGATTTATCAGGTTTTAATATTTCAATGGTTCTATATAAAGATAATTTCTCATCAAAGTTTTCTGGCCTATTAAGTTCTTCATTTGTTTTTTTTTGATCATTAAGCCAACTTTCAAGCCCATTAAAATTATTAATTGCAAGGTCTAAACCAGCAATGTTGTGTTGAGCGGCATCATTTGCTTGATTCAGAAAATCGGCAAATGACACAATGGTATTTTTTGTCTCAGCTGATAGCGTTTGCCAATCGACGTTATGGAATGTTTTGAAACTTTCAAAGCGGGGATCTTGTAGTCTGAGCAATGCAGTATAATTGTCAACGAAGCTATCAAATTCTATTCTTATCTTCTCAAAATCTTCTTTAGTTAATTGTTCCCTGTTTTTTCTATTACTAAGCTCACGTATTAATTTTTGAAACTCTTGTTGGTTTTGATCAATTTGTGGTTTGAGTTCTTTTATTTTACGTTCAGTGGTGGGATTATATTCTCTTTTAGGAGGTGCTTGTGTGGGGCGTGGTTGTTGCGGTACTGGTTGTTCTGGTTTCTGAACTGGTCGTGAACTTAATTGTTCTTCTCCTGGGGCTTCCGGTGCTTGCGGTTCAAATTGTTTAAATTCTCCCTCGCCCGTTGGCTGGCGAAACGTTGGATCCGTTGGTATAGCAGGCTTCCATTTGTGTTGTGCTTGCTGCTCTTCAAATCTTCCTTGTGCTATTTCTTCTGGTGTTATAGGTTTTTGACCTTCTGGTTTATAAGGAATATTTTCCTCTGCATGTGGATTTTTTTCGATTGTTTCACGAGGAATAGAAGCTTGCTCACTGTTAAGGTCTGTCGCATAGAATAGTTGTGCTGCAATGAGGAGGAAAGATATTAATTGGCTTATCATGAGTTGCCTTTCTTATTACAACTTATTTTGTTGATTAAGAGTTGCTAATGTTAAAGGAGTAATTACACCTACGGTGAATAGTATCGCAAAAGCACCTAAGGATGCTTTGAGGGCATCATTTCTGACGATTGAAAGTTGAGCTTTTACTTGTTGTTCATGATCAATCGCTTTACTTAATTTCTCTCGAAATGGTCCTGTGCCACCCAACGCTCCAAGTGCATCTTTAACATTTATTTGAGAAACTGTTTCAAGGTTGCCATTGAGGACATTTCTGTTTTTTTCTAAAGCTTGTTGCACTAAAGATTCATTATAGAAGCGGTATAATCGGTTATCTTGTTGCTTAGAATCATTTAATTTACTGAGCCAGTAACTTACATTCGCATTATCTTGTTCGACTTCTTGATAATAGCTTTTGGCTTGATCCAGCATGAGTTGTGCTCTACTAAAAGCATCTGCAAAGAGTTTCTGTGATGTCTCTAATGAAACTCCGCGTTTTTTATTATTACTATTTATAACACCAAATTGATAATCTATGTTGTCTTCAGCAATAGCGGTAGCCAATCTTGCTGCTTCCTCTAGGGTTGGTGGTTCGGAAGGTATAGTTAGTTGTGTAAAAAAATTGGCCATTTCCTTGTTAAAATTTTGAGTCTTCAAAGGATCATTCAACAATTCCTGTGCTTTCGGCAATATGAATAGCACATTCTGCAAAATGGTTAATTCAGCTGGGGAGTCTCCTTTATAATATCTTGTTTGTAGTTCACTTATTCTATTTTGAATAACCCAGGTTATTCTGCGATCACTCATTAATTGTACTGCTTGAGTGATATCACCTAATGGTGCTTGGATAATGGCAAGTTGAGCAGATTGATTAACAACCTCAGCTTGTATCGCTTTCTTGTCTGATTCAGTAGCTTTATCAAACTGTGTTTTAAGCGAGTTAAGCTTATCCTTAAGCGTTGATATAAAATCTTTTAGCATTGATGTAGGTAATTGCTGTGCAAAAAACAGACTTTTCTGTCTGCTTGCAATTTCGTCTCGAAGATCTGAGATTTGTTTCATGAGTTCTGAAGCTGAAGAAGGTTGTGTTTTAAATTTTTTATTTAAATCATTAATTTCATCATTCAGTAGATTAATTATTTTAAGATTATATTGATCACTTTGTGCTAACTTTCCTTCTGCTTGTGCAGTATTTTCAAGAACTTTATAAAGATTTATTTTGTCCTCTGGAAAGCGCATTTGTGAAATGCGACCTTCTTGTTGATGAATCCAGTCTAAAAAAGGGCGTACGTTGGTTTGGTATGTATCCAAGGTATCTAACTGTCCATATTCTTCTTTGATTTCAGCCAAGACTTTTGAAAAATCAATCATATTTTGTTGTATATCATTGTTTAAGCTGATCCAAAAAAAGTTAGGTTTGGATTGCAACTCAGATAATCGGATCATGTTGGCATAGTTCTGTATTGCTTGATCATATGTTGCTGATATGCGTAGCTCAGGATCTTCTTGTGCTTGGGCAAGTAAGTTTGCGGTTTGTTGCTTGAGCTCAGTAGAAACAGCTTTTGATGGTGTTTTTTGCGAAGATTGTGTTTCTGATGTCGGCTTAGGTGGACTTTTATAAGTTCTACGAGGAGTTAATGATGGTTGTTGAGGGGGTTGAGGTGATTGTTGTTCAAATTCATATCCTCCAGGATAGTCTTCTAAGACATCAGGAATATCAAGTTTAACGTGTGATGGTTGTTCATAGGTGGATGGCGGACGTTGCTGAGTAGGTTGAGGTTGTTGCGGTGTTGTTACAGTTGATTCTTCTGATCTTGGTTCTTTGTATTGTTCTTCAAGTTCTGGGACCTCAGATTTAGGTTTAAATTCACCAGCATGGAGCGGTAACATGGCTATCTGTGCCCCTATCAGAACCGCATTAATACTCTTTTTAAACATAGCACTCCTTATATAGATTTTTTTAACTCTATATAAGTACAAAAGCTGTCTGCAAGAATTTACATTTTCTCTGGTTTGCTAATGCCGAGTAAGTCGAGTGTAGTTGCAAAAGTTTGTTTAAGAAGGAGGATTGCTGCCAAGCGTCCGCGGCTTTGCTGAACATTTTGAGCATCAATGACGCGATTGTGGCTGTAGTATTTATGAAACAGATGAGCCAATTCTAATGCATAGTAGGTTAATAAATGTGTTTGATTATTGGTGCTAATAGAATGGAGTAGCTGTTTAAGTGAAATGATTTTCTTAATCAATAAATGTTCAGATGCAGTTGTGTGTTTAACATCTTCCTTGCTGATGTTGTTAAGTTCAGGAACTTCTTGAGCTTTTTCTAAAATACTATTGATACGTACGTATGCATACTGAATATAATATACAGGATTTTCTTCTGTTTTTTTAAGAGCAAGGTCAATATCAAATTCTAAATGGGCATCTGCTTTTCTGTTAAGATAAAAGAATCGGGCAACGTCTTTGCCTACCGTATCAATGATATCTTTGAGCGTAACCATTTTGCCTGCACGTTTTGACATGCGTATCAGTGCGCCGCTTTCTTTGAGCGTAACTAATTGATACAAGATAATATCAAGCATTTTAGGGTCGTGGCCCATGGCTTGCAAAATACCTTTAAGACGTACTACATAACTATGATGATCTTGGCCTAATACCATGATCAAATGATCAAATCCACGATGGATCTTGTTGTCCAGATAAGCAATGTCGGCTGCCACATAGGTGAGTTCGTCCGTTGCTTTGCGCAGTACGCGATCTTTGTCATCACCAAACTCAGTTGATTTGAACCAAAGAGCTCCATCTTTTTCATAAGTATGTGCGTGCTCGGTTAATTCTTTGATTTCTCTAGTAATTGATCCGTCGTTATGAAGTGTTTTTTCAGAGAACCAGACGTCAAAAGATACGCCATAAGAGGCTAATGTTGTTTTTATGTTATTGAGCAGTCGTTGCTCAGCAAAAGTTGAAAAGAATTCAATTGGTTTATTAATAACGTCTGCACCATATTGCGTGACACACTCTTTAGCAATATCAATTAAGTATTCGCCTTGGTAGCCATCTTCAGGTAGCTGTACATCATGATCGAAGAGTTGCTCACAGCGTACTTTGAGAGAGATGCCCAATTTTTGCATTTGGTTGCCAGCATCATTGATATAAAATTCTTTAGTAACTTTGTGCCCAACGAAATTTAAAATATTGCCAAGCACATCACCAATAATGGCGCCACGCCCATGTCCTAAATGCAAAGGTCCAGTTGGATTTGCGCTGACAAATTCGAGTGATACTTTTTTGTGCGGAGACGCCTTATCTAATTTAAAAAAACTGTTCTTATTGATATAAAGGTCGAGCGCAAGATCAATAAATGCTTCTTGAGTTAGAAAAAAATTAAGGAATCCTGGTCCAGCGACTTCAATTTTTGCACATCGTGGATTTTTAAATTCTGTAGCAATAGTTTGCGCAATTGCCTGTGGATTTTTTTTAACTATTTTACTCAGCATCAGTGCAGCATTAGAGTTAAGATCTCCAAACTGCTGTTTTGCTTCATCGATGTTTATTTCGAGAGAGATAGATGCTAGTTGCTCTGTGCTCAATGCAAAATGCTGTACGATAAATTGCTTTAACGATTGTTCAATCGACTCGATAAGGTTCATAGAAATGTTGCCTATGTATGCATTATATGATTAACTTTTTGCTCAAACTACTCGAAATAGAAGAGAATGTCATTAAAAGGACAAACCCGGGCTCAAACTCTCGGATCTGAAAAGGAGTATCAATTCTTAACGAAGCGAGTAATTTTTTAAGCCCAGGTTTGATTTATGTGCTAAACTACTGACTTTTTTCATAGTTTAGTATACGTGGTCGATGCGCAGATAGCAATAGTATGAAGGCTAAGTGTTGGTTGAATAGCTCAAATAGAATTTAAATGCGTGGCAATTATTGTATTATTTTGGTACAATTTTGAGATTATTTAAGAAAAACGAATTTTTAAGCAGTTAACCATAGTAGATTCGATGAAGATTGCAGTCCTTATTTCCGGCGGAGTAGATAGTTCAGTAGCCTTGCGCTTGCTTAAAGACCAGGGGCATGAACTTACCGCATTTTATCTTAAAATATGGCTTGAAGATGAGCTTTCTTACCTGGGCGAATGTCCTTGGCAAGAAGACTTGTCTTATGTGATTGCTGTGTGCAAACAAGCAGGGGTACCCCTTGAAGTGGTTAACTTCCAAAAAGAATATTGGGATAGTGTTATTTCCTATGTTCTTGAAGAAATTAAAGCCGGCAGAACTCCTAATCCAGACATTCTCTGCAATAAGCGCGTTAAGTTTGGTGCTTTCCTTGATTATATAGGTGACCGATTTGACTATGTAGCTTCTGGCCATTACGCACAAATTCGCCCCAAGGGCGATATTGTTGAGCTCGTAGTTGCTCCTGATCAAGTCAAAGATCAGACCTATTTCCTTTCACATCTGATCCAGGATCAACTCAAGAAAGTCATGTTCCCGATAGGTCATTTAACCAAGCCTCAGGTGCGAGCACAGGCTCATTTATTTGATTTGCCTAATAAGGATAGAAAAGATAGTCAGGGGATTTGCTTCTTGGGCAAAATAAAATTTTCTGATTTTATTAAGCATCACTGCGGTGTGCGTCCTGGGGACATTGTGGAATATGAAACGGGCAATAAATTAGGCGCTCATGAAGGGTTTTTCTATTATACGATTGGCCAACGACAAGGGTTGCGTTTAGCTGGTGGTCCATGGTATGTGGTTCGTAAGGATCATGAAGCAAATGTTGTATATGTTTCTCGCACCTATTATGATCACGATAAGCAGCGAAATTCCTGTGACATTAGTTCGGTAAACTGGATTAATGGCAAAGCTCCTGAACGGTCTGACCTTAAGGTTAAATTGCGTCATGGAGCTCAATCATATGCTTGTATTCTGCAGCCTCACGAAAAGGGTTACACCATTAAACTCAATGCACATGACCAAGGAATAGCAGCGGGGCAATTTGCGGCATTATATGATGGCGATGTATGCCTTGGCTCAGGTGTCATTTTGCAAGATCATTAAGAAATTCTTAGATAGAAAAAAAAATTCTGTTATAGTGCATTATAACCTCACAACATACTGCTATGTTTTGTAATCTTTTTGGGGGCAGCAATGTTAAGACAGTTATATTTTTTTAGAATTGTATCTTATTTTTTATGGCTAATGCCGACGCTTATTACTATTGCTCGTATAGTAATGGTTCCTTTCATCGTTATGTCATTGATCAATCATGATTTTGTAAATGCTTTTTGGCTTTTTGTTATTGCCGCATGTTCGGATGCAATCGATGGTAACATGGCACGTTGGTTGGGCAATGAAAGTTTCTTGGGAGCATTTTTAGACCCGGTCGCTGATAAAATTTTGCTGCTGAGCTGCTTTTGCACATTTACATTCATGCAATCGCCCATGCTTACAGTGCCTGTATGGTTTTTTGTTCTTATATTGGCAAAAGAATGTCTTTTAGTAACTGCGTATCTGATTTCCTCCTTCTTTTTTGGTGTGTATACCGTTAAGCCAACATGGCTTGGCAAAATTACTACATGCATACAAGTTTTTTTTATTGCTTGGCTCTTTATATGTTACTTTTTTCAATGGTATCCATTAAAAACGTGTCATTTCCTTATTTTTGTAATGGCAGCTGGGAATCTTGCAGCATTAATTCATTATTGCTATCGAGGTATTACTCGTTTGGAAGGAGTACAATGAATAAGAAACTATTACTTGTAGTGCTAGGGGTCCTTTGTAATGCTTTTGCTTCTGAGAATCAGACGTTTATTGTTCAGCATGAAAAAAAGAGCAAGAAGCAGTCGGTTCCCAAAATTAAAGAGAAGATTGGTGAATCATATGAACGCATTGCAAAAAAATCATCCCGTCTTATATGTAAACTGAGTCAGGCAAATAGTGCGCTCATAGATGGAACATCAGAATTATTAACTGGTGAATGTGGATCAACCACAGCAGATCTTAAAACATATGCTGCACAACTAGCACAGATTGAACGTGATCTAGCTTCGTGTGAGCAATCTATTGATACTATGTCACGAATATTAGAGCAACGTGTTGTAGCAAAGAAATAAGTTTTTAGTAAAAAAGTTTTTTCTGATAAGATCATAAGGTCATTATATAATCTTGGACTAGAAAGGAAACCATGGCAGGGTATAACCGCATTGTGATTATGGGCAATTTAACTCGTGACCCGGACTATAAACAGTTGACCTCTGGTCAGGCAGTTTGTCGTTTGGGAATTGCTTGTAATCGTCAGTTTAAAAATAGACAAACAGGTGCCATGGTGCAGGAAGTTTGTTATATAGATATTGATGTATGGGGAGCGCAAGCTGAAAGTTGTAGACAATATCTACAAAAAGGCCGCCCAGTACTTATCGAAGGTCGATTGAAATATGATACATGGGAAGATCAAGAAGGTAAAACACGCAGCAAGCATTCTATTGTAGCTGATCGTGTTATGTTCTTATCATCTTCTTCGCAAGCAGCTGAGTCTGAAGGCGCAGAAGAAACTGCAGAGCCAGCACCGCGTGGTGAAAAAGCTCGTGTAAGTGCTGCCCGTTTAGATACTGATGTTCAAATAGATGCAGCATTAAGTAAACAAATTAATGATGTTAAATCGCGCACTCAAGCAAAAGTAAAAAAAGCAGCGCCACAAGCTGATGCAGCAGTTTTTACGGATGAGCCACCATTCCAGGATGATCTTCCTTTTTAAATATTCTTAAAGT
>CAZJQM010000015.1:0-12371 GCA_964548355.1 uncultured Pseudomonadota bacterium | reverse complement strand
TTCATCTTCTTTCTCAACTATAACATGTTCCCTGATTTTCTCATAATGATTATAGCCTGTATAAACCTGGGCTTGTACATCTTTAATTAAATGAGATGTGAGGTTGATGACAGATGTATCAGAGCATGTAACAGTGCGCGTAAGCGTATCGTCTAGTGGTTCGTCTTCTTGAGGTGTAAAGGTATCAAGGATTAATATTCCTTGCGGCGTAAGATACGAACGAAGATTTTTAAGAACCTGCAATGCCTGTGCTTGATCATGAATAAGTTGAAACGAACTGACAGCAATGATAATTGCGCCATATTTTTTGGGTAATGTAAGGTGGCTGATATCTTGCAAATAAAGATTGGGGTTTAATCCTGCTTGGGAACATCTAGCTTTACAGCTTGCAAGCATATCAGGCGAATTATCTACACCTTCAATTTCAAATCCTTGTTCAAGCAATGGGATAAGTAATCTGCCAGAGCCACACATTGCTTCCAGAAAGGGTGGTGAGCATTCTTTAAGAAATTGTGAATAGAATTCTACTTCCTCATTTCTTGCTCGAGGTTTAGAAACATCATAAAATTCGGTAGATAACTTTTTGTATGAAGAAGCTGGCCGCGTCATATGTTAAGTCTTATTTAATATATCTTGTAATATACTCATAAATTCAGCATCAAATCCTTCTTGTTCGAGCATTTTTACAGCAACTGTTTGATGTGAAATACCTTTTTCAAGCTTGAATGGATAATTAATTGGTCCTTGATTATCATTAACAGAAACTTTGTAGTTGGCAATATTACTGCTGGCTTTTTCCAATGTTGGAATCATTGGAAAATGGGAACAAGCAACGCACATATTATGTGGGTAAGAACTTAACCTTTTGATAAGGGCATATGCTGCAGCCTGGCTTATTTTAAAGTTGGTACCATCAAATGCTTCATCTACTGATGTAAAAGTAAACCCTTTGCCATCTTCTTTTTTTACAGTTTCTATAAGTTCTCGTGCGCGGAGTAATCCTGCTTTGTAACGAGATTTGCGTGCAATTAAGTCATCCGTGATATTCAGATAAGTCATTATTTTAGTAAAAGGTGGTACTATACACTTGCGCGATGGGGAAATGCCAAGTCCTAATGGCAGAATGATATTAAGGATGATCGATTTCATGGCTGTCGATTTACCGCCAGCATTAGGACCGCTGATAATCATATGTTGTTTTTCATGAAATAGTTTTCCCGCAGCGTAATTGTTGGTCACTATCTGATCTGCTTTAATCATGGGATTCCAGAATTCTTCAAGATACAATGAGGGTTCTGATTCTTGAATATACTCAGCAAAACAAAAGGTATGCTCTTTGTCTTGAAATTCTTTATAGAGCTTAGCAATTGAAATATGTGCATCGATTTCACCGAGCGCCATCATAACATTAACGAACTTTTTTTTGTGCATATGTAATAGTTTGTAAGCAGCATACACACGCCCTTGGTAAGAAAAGAAAGAAGCTAGGTCTTTAAATGTATCGGTTAAAAGAAGTTTTAAAAATTGTGCGAGTTCATCTGAGCTATAAATTAAACTATTAAATTCTTGTTTAAGATGCTGTATAGCTTCAAAGTCTCTGCAGCAGGGATGAAATTCAAAAGTATGTAAAATATTTTCAATGGTTGATAGATAATGTGCAATATGCATCAGTTTGGTTTGTAAGCAATGGCTAAAGACCATCCTGCTTTTAATATTATTTTTAGAGTATTGTATCCAATTAAGTGCACTCCACCCAGAAAAAAATAAAATAGCCCATTTTGAAAATGCTTGGGAAAAAGGATGTGGGTTAATGCGACTGGAAAGATGCAAGAGCATACCTCCAGGATTAGATCTTCCCAAAGAATCAATACCAAGCCATTTATTAATAGTATGCAGTATACCGGCATAATTTGATCCTTGACTAACTGCGAGAGCATACAGCGTAAGCGTAACAAAACCGACTCCTGCAGTAGTCATCATTGCTACATCAGCACTATATGAAGATGTTTCCATGTATTGATTGAAAGCTGGGACTGTTGCGAGTTGAGCATTGAGTGTTTCAGCAAATGGTAAAATATTAAAGTCATGAAGCAATATGCTATAAAAAAGCTCATCATCCCAGAGTGAAAATAATACATTTTCATCAGCATTAAGCTGTTTAAACTGTGAAATGACCGAATCATACAGATTTGCTTCTTCGACAATAGTTTTTATGAACTCTTGCTGTTGCAGAAGCTTGGGAACGCATGGACATACATCGACTAATTTTTTAAAAAAACAAAGCTTGCCTATTTCTGTGTTTGTGCGATCGAGTTGTGCTCCTAAATATTGTGTGGGATCAGATTTAGGTCCAGATAATAATTCTAAATCTTGCCATGAAGTAACATCGAGAATTAAATCAGAAGTGGATGATGTATCATGGGATTGCGCAAGATTGAAAGCAAATCGTCTTTTAGCACCTATTGAAGGGTTGAGTTGTCGTTTGAGCTCATCCCGATACAGTTGATAATATTCCTGATTCGGATTAACAGATGTTTGCTCTGATGATAGAGCAGCTAATGATTTAAGATTTTCTTGAGCAATAAGGTTATATAATTTTGCCGAACATGGTTGTATAGTTAATGCTAGAATGCATAGATATATCAGCATTGCTCTATATACAGATCTTTGCTTCATAACCCTACCTTATTAACATACCACCTGTTTATTATCGATAGCATGTTTATATTTTTTCCCTAAATAGCGAGCAATAAAAAACCAGATCACTACTAAACTAAATCCAAGATATGAGCTTAATGCTACATGGCGCGCTCTGCCTGCTGCTTCCCCTAATTGGCGTTGCAATGGACCATAGAGCATATTAAATCCTGATCCGGTAGCTTTGGAACTGCGTGAACCGAAAGCTTCTATCCATGCTTGTGTTTTATAACGTACATCTGGAGTTGTAGGAATATATAATTGTTTTATAGCTGGTCCGTTTAATGCATAGTTAATTGCTTTAGAACTTACCATGAGCGCAAAAAGAAAATTTAAACTATCAAGTGTAGCAAAGCCCATAAGCGCTAAACCAAAAATGGCTGGCATCAGCAATAAAGCAAATCCAACACCAAGACGGCGCGTTATATTATTAATACCTAATAATAGTGCAACGAGTGCTACAAAGTTAACTGCGCTACCATAATAACTGTAATATGCATCAAAATCGCGGCCTGTATACTGGCTTGCTGCCATAGTAGTAAAATGGAAATCAAAAATAGTGATAATAATTTCATAAATACAAGTAACAGCAAAAATACTGAGCATATACTTATGCTTGATAAGAAGTTGGAACCCTTCTAAAAATCCAGGCTCTTGTCGGTTTTCCACACTTCGTTCATTGTGACCATGAAATGCTGTCATGAGGTGACGTGGCGTAGATTTGTAAAAGTAACGCATAAGATAAATGAGCGCAAACATAAGCAACGCGCAGATATAGATAGCAAGACAGCTCGTTTGGTGCCCTAATCTGCTTGGTAGCTGGCTGATAATGTAAGGACTCAACATGCCACCCAATTGACCGCAAGCGACAATCAGTGAATAACCTTTTTTTGCAGATTCAGGCATGGTAGTTGAAGATGCAATTGCCCAAAAGAGTGCGATGATCAATGACCCATAACTCTCTACAAATACATACCATGCATATCCCAAAACTTTAGTCCCATACCACGCATACCCATCTCGAGCATCGACGATAATGCGAGGAGCTTGGCCAATGATCGATGATGATAATAAAAAACCAAAAATAATTGTTAAGCAGGCATATACCGTGGCAAGTCTATAAAACATTTTTTCATGACTCATAGCATCAAGCAGACGTGTGTAGATCATCACAATGGGGACTAAGCAAATAATTGAAGCTGTTTTTGCCCACGGAATATGATGTTTATCTACAAGTTCGACAAAGATAGGACTTTTAAGTACGCGGATGGACCAGTATGATCCTAAGATAAAAGAAAAAACTAAACCCATACGTAGAAATTTTTTGAGCTCTTCATGCTCAAATGCTCCAAATATGGGTTTAAGAATTTTTTGAAGTAATGAGATAGACATGAAAATCCCCCTGCGCACTTGTGTAACTTTATTCAATTTCGTCTTAATTTGCTATTGAGCACCCTTAGTATAGCGTCAGACGTAATAGAATTTCCACAAAAATATGCAAGGGGATTGAATATCAAAACTATTAATTAATTAGTACGTATCTTTCTTTTGAATTTCAATTTCTATATCAAGAGCATCTTGATGAATACATTGCAATTGTTGACGATATGCACTTTCATTTTCATGATACATGATAGTTGCTTTTAATAGTGCAATGACACCCGGAATAATCAATGCCCATCCATAATTATTACCTTGCTTGACGCCATATCCTCCAATACCAAAAGCACCTAAACCACCAAGCCCCCATAATGAAATAGTGCCTTCATCATGAGGCGGTACAAAATGAATGTCAGTTCTTCTTGCTATATGTTTCTTTTTTTCTGTTACTGTAGTTCTACCAGTTTCTCGATAATATTGATCGTATTCTTTGGTTTCATATTCAACTTCAGGCTTTGTATATTCACGAATCGTATGGTCAAGATCATCAACGCGACGTTTAGCAATAATCAATAATGTCTTTTGTTCATTTTTAGTAAGATGTGATTGCTGTAGCAGTTCTTTTACTTCATTGATCTTAGTAGTTTTAACCGCTTGCTCTAAACGTGGATCGATATGAGCACTGAGTGCTGAGCATGATGCGAGTAATAAGATTATTAATTTTTTCATGGTTATTCCTTATGCAGAGATTTCTTTTTGTCGAATTTCAAATTCTACTGAAACAGCATTGTCATACGCTTGGCGCAGAACTTTAATATAATTTTTTTTGTTGAGATAGCTCATGACCATACCGGTAATTGCGCCAACTACACAACCAGCAGCCGCACCAACACCAACACCTGCAGGTTCTTGTGAGATTACTCCACCAGCAATAGCTCCAATTGTTATATCCCCAAAGAAATGTCCCCATGTCCAATGCGGTTCATAACCAATATCGGTTCTGAGCCCGTATACACGATGAGGGTTTCTATCAGAATAACTAGTTACAGATCCGGTGATATCATCAAGAGACCCTTTAAGATCTAGTTTGCGATCTTTGGCAACTTCAACAAAAGCTTCTTTTTCATCTTTGTTGAATGATGCTTGAGACAATAATTCTGTAACTTTATTAAGGTCCGTTGCCCTGATAGCTTTTTTTAATTTTTCTTTTGTTTGTGCATCCATGTAAGCATTAACAGATGCTACTGATGTCATAGCGAGTAACAGTGCTAATTTTTTCATCGTTCTTTCTCCATAAAATAAGATATTTACTTGCGATTTACCATATAATAGCACAAAGCCCATATTCCGCATATGCCTAGCAGATTGCCAATAACTGCTCCTGGATAGGCATGGTAACTCATTTCAGTTAATGCTGAAAGAGTTATAGTGGTTGCATACATTATAAAACACAATCTTGGCTCTTGTCCTAAGAGATGGCGGTAGGCAACAAAGAATAATATCCCCAATAAAATACCTGCAGCTAGCCATAAGCTTAGTGAAAGAGTTACAGAGCTGCTGATGATGCCAAAAATAAGAGATAGTAATAGTATTACCCACCAATGTAATTGCCTGCCAAAATAGTTGAGCATCAGGACAAATGTTGTAGCGAATAATGAAACAGATGCAAAAGAATTAATGAGTATTAATGCGGTACCTAATGACGGTAGATAATAGCTTGCTGCATCATATTTTGCCCAGTGCGGAGCCAATAAAGATCCAAACAACGTGGTAATTACAAGAATGGCTTTGTAAATAATGCCAAAACTTATTGCTGAACCGAGCGTATATAAGCGTGGGGACAGCTTGTGTGTATGGCGCACAATAAAGCTCAATAATAGACCATGCGATGCCCCTTGCGATAATGTGCTTATAACAGCACTACTAATTATTCTAAATAGTTGCCCGGCAATCGGCTGGCTTGTCTTGAGATTAAAAATAAGCACTGGCCAGCTGAGCATAAGTTGCAGAGCTGTTAAGCATATAAAGAAGGCACACAAGGCACCAAAGGCTGGTAATGAAAATTGTCCGGTAAAAAAAATAAATAATATGATGAGCAATAAAATTAAGCCTTGTACAAGGCCAGCAGTTCCAACACATGTGAGTATCATTGATTGTTTATCGCGATCTTGTCGTCCCCATGCTTCTGGAACATGAACGAATTGATTAATATCTGTTATTTTATTTTCTGTCATTGAAATAGATGTTCGTACATCGCCATCTTTTAACGTTACGTGCGGACTTACATACGTGAACGTCCAATCAGTGCGATGAGGTAATTTAGAAGGAGATGCAGATATTTCTTTACTATCTTTTCGTGGCAAATCATTAAATTGGTTATGTTTTGAAAATTGTTTTTTGATGAGTTCAGATGTAAGAGACCGTGCCTGAGATTCTGTCAGATGCTCGCCCTTATTATGTTCTGGGATGCGATGAAAAAAACGAATTAAAGGGCTGTGTGCATGAGAATATCCAAGAATAATATAATATTCTTCTGCTTTATCTTCTAATGGCCCATCAAAAGGTGCATATCTTACAATCCAGCGTGGTTGTTTTAAAACAAGGCCTGAAAGTTGCTGGTAAGTTTTTCTATCTTCTGTTTCCCAAATAAAACGATTTTCTGTTTCTGGTTGTCCTACAACCATTGCAAATTTTTTCCATGAATCAGATAAATGAATTCCCTGATGTTGCAACTCAAGATCAGCATGAAGAAGGGCGTCTGAACGGCTCATACGTGATGCTTTAAAGGGCCCATAATCTAAAGGCATATCATCGTGTTTCCACGGCTGTGCATAAATAAGAGCTAATGCTGCAAGAATTCCTGCTCCCATAATGAAGTAACTACGTATCCGAGTCAGATGTATACTGTATTTAGAAATAGTAAATGATGCTTCTTCTAATATTCTGTGTTTGGCCAAAGGCTTCCAAGCAGCATTGTATAAATGATGTGGCAATTCTTTCCATGATCCTGATTTGATACGTCCATAAGCTAACGCACATAAGGGTAATGCTCCTAAAAAAATGACCATGAATTGGGATAGCCAAGCCGAAGAAAGAAATATTGGCAGCGACATAAGACTGATGTCATACAGAAAGTGAATAATTATTACTGGAATTAGACCCCATATGAGATAAATGATGGCCCACATAACACTTGGTAAAAATATTTCCAAGATGCGAGCATAAGAAGGTTGTTGTGGATAATTTGCATGTACAGCACCAAAAATAATTGCTTGCAGAACAATTCCTAGTGCAATAAACATAGTTCTTTTATTAAATCTAGCGCCCAATAATGCTATGCAAGACAGAGGAACCGCTCTAAATAAACATTCTTCCCAAACACCAGCATGGAAGGAGTCTTTAAAGGGAGATAGCCATGGCATATATGTTGCAAGAATATTGGGATTAACTAAAGAATCGGCCGGAGCCCACATCCCTAACATGCGTCCAACGAAATATGTAGCCATGATAATCGCCAAATTAATAAGAGCATAAAGATATCCACCGACAATTCTTCCTAAAACCTGATAAGAATTTAATGCTTGTAATGTCCATGATTTGCAAAGTTGAATATGTTTACCAAATGCTTTCCTAGACAAGCTTTCTGCTGCAGTAATGGTTAACAGATACATTAAAAACCATTTGCATGTTTCAAAAAATTTTTCCAGGAAATATTGTAAGAGAAAACTGTAATTTCCTAATGCCGTGTCGTAATACATCCAAACGAGTGGTAGTTCGTTGAAAGAATTTGCAAAAGAAAGCAAAGCAAGAATAATTGATAGTATCAACGGCTGTTTAATAATAACCCAACCTTGTCTGAGTAAGAAAAAAAGACCCAAGGCAGCGAGTAATTGATAAAAAAGAAGAAAAAGATATCCAATATTGTAGATATTTTTATTAAACGAACGCATTTCTTCATAACGTAAATAAAAACCCTGTGGAATTTTGATAAAATGCTGCAATTGAGTAAGCTTGTCGCCGGTGACTTTCAAGAGTAGGCGGTATCGTCCTTCACCAATCACTATTGTGGGGCGTTCATACACAAATGTATGGTCAATGCGGCCATTTTGGCGTTCTTCTTTTGATGTTTCAATAATAGAATATTCATCAAGTTTGATTCCCCAATTTTTAACAGCTTGGTCTTCTGCTAAAGTTCGTGCTTCAACGCTGTGAAGATGTGCTCCAGGTTCAGATTCAGCAATCTTTTCATTAAATCCGTAAAATTCGCCATTCGGTTTGAAAAAAATTTCAGTTTCATTTGCTTCACCTTCTTTAAAATGTCGAACATGCCAGGTGAAAGGGGAAAAAAGAGAACTGGTAAGCATTTTGGCAAAAGCATCATGACCACCAGCTTCAAGTTCTACATAAAATTGAACTTCTGCGTTGCGATCAAACGAGGCAGCTTCATGGTAGCTTTGGGGGCCCCAATTATTTTTAAGGGCCAGTTCTTTGGCCATATCTAAAGCTTGGTGCCTGTTCATGGTGATATCAACATTTACGATAGGAAACGCGCGGGAGAAATAATTATAAATGATTGCCACGCTGATAAGCGAAAGCGAGCCAAGTAATATCCAAAACAATGGCTTTCGAGACGATAAACTAATCATAAATAACAACCTTTTTTAAAAGAAGTTTTTGATAATAATCCATAGAGAATTAGCGGCAAAAACTCCTGACCAGAAAGGATATTGTTCTTCTTTGTTTTTGAATAAGTATGTTGAAAGACCGGCAAGAACAAGCGTTAATGACCAATCGAGTGACATGAGAATACCGCCTAAAACCATAATAGGATTAACTTTAAAATCTTTAAGAATTGCGCCAAAAAGTGCGCCTAATAATAATGCAAAGAAATCAAATGTTTTAATGTTGATCATTAATGCTCGAGTTTGACTTCTTTGAGCCAATAATTGATCGGTGCCTAATCCCAAATGGGTAATAAGTATCCAAAAAATACAACCTACCGTTATAGAACTTACGATGATGCCAATCCATTGGAATTGTTGTATTTTTTTGCGGGGTACGTGTGCCAAAATTCCCATTTTACGGTTAAACAAAATATCAACAGCAACACCACCACATACTTCTACAAAGGTGGAAACGAATGTTAAATGAAGAGGATTGAGGCCAAATAAAAATATGGCAGGAAGCATAACAAATGTTGCGTAGCGGCCTACCGGTGCAAGTCCAAATTCACCGCCAATGATACATAGTTGATAAGCAAACAGTGCTGTAAGCACTAAAAGATAAAACTGATACATTAAGTTAAACTTAAAGTATGTTAAGAAAAACCATGAACTTAACAATGCAATAATGAGTGTTTTCCAATCAATGTCTTTTATAAAAGATGTAGAATTTTCTTTTGTTTTTTTACCTTGTGCATGTTTAACAATGCCTTTAAAAACTTTAGGCAGTTCCATGAAACTCATAAAAGCCCCATAGACCATCATGCCGCTGCCAAAAGCAAAAAGAAAATCCATATGATTAAGGTGGGAAAAATAATAGTAATGTGCTGGTCCGGTTATAAATACTTTTGCAAGAATCCCAATTGCCAAAGGTACCGCAATGACATGCCCAGTTACAAAACCTATTGCATAGAGCATAGGTAATTCAGTGAGTGGTAACTTAAGAGCCGGAAAGGTAAAAATTCTCCAATGATGCTCGCCAATAATTGTTAGGGGAGAAGGAAAAGCATAGAGTTTCTGAATAATGCTATAAGCAAAGCTTGTTATAAAGCCACCAGCAAGCTCGAATGATTTGCGGATATTATTTTGCGCGGAAATCATTTTGTGTGATAGTTCACCGATAGGAAATGCAAGATTGTCTATTACTAAAAGACGGTGTTCAAAACTATTTGCTAAAAATAATCCAAATACTGAGGCAGAAAAAGCAAGGCCTGCCATAGTAGCAATAAAAAAGAGAGGATGGTCAAGCCATTTTTGAAATAGGTCAGGCATGAGGAAGTATAAAGTAGGAAAGGCAAATCCACATCCAGTTGCTAAAATCCCACCTACCGAGGCTCCAGCAGTTGTTAATACAATGGATTCGGTACGTGCGTTTCTGGCAATATAACGTGCGCCTAAAACATTGAACAATAAGCTTGCAATAAGAATGACGGTTGATTCAATCCATGGGCCTATCATAACGGCCATTGAAATATAACTGAGAATTGATGTTGAAATAATAGAAAGAAGAATCGTTGCAATAAATGCTATCATACTAACTGACCAATTTCCCTTTCCAATCTTCTCCACGCAAGCGATAAATATACACGATGCTCATCAGAGCATTGGTAAAGTAAAATGAGCTGTAAATCAAAAAGAATTTTAACATGGGATCGCCAATAGGAAGTCTTGAAAACATGTATGAGAGTGGCAAGAAAATACACATGAGCAAGCCGGTTCGAACCGCCATAACTGTTTTGACGTTGGATGCCCCGCGTAATGCACCTGCTAAAATAAGTTGAAGAACATCAAAAAATGCCAGCAGGCTCAAATAGGGTAAAAGTCCTGCAGAAAAGTCAGTGAATTTAATTTTATGGTCAAAGAAAGGAATAATATGATGTGCATAGGTGGAAAATATAATTAAAATGCATAAAACCATACTGGAAGCCAAAAAAAGTATTTTTTTAATATTACTTTTGATTCCTTGCCAATCTTGAATACCATAGGCGTTGCTAACCAAAAAAGTAATAACTTGAGCAAAAGCAACGGCAGGGATTAAAGCAAGCCGCTCAAGATCCTTAATTACACCAAAACTAGCAATAGCGTATTTACCCATAGAAGTGATAAGCGAACCAAGCCAAATATAACTTGCAGCGAAAATAGCCTTATCCAAAATAGTAGGCCAGCTCAAAAGCATAATATGTTTAATGTTATGCCAACTGCTCATACCTTTGGTGAAGCTGATTTCATATTTTTTAATGTCTTTATTTAAGCTCAAGTAAGCAAATGTGAGCAGTGACATGAACGCATATTGAACTACTGATGCAACAGCCGATCCTTGAAATTGCATGGCAGGAAAACCCCATGCGCCATGAATAAGAGCGTAATCCAGGCATAGAAATAAAGCCCCGCCAGCAATAAAGATAAGCATAGGAGTCTTGGCATTTTTTATTCCTCGTAAAAAGCCAACTAATGAAAGATATACAAACATAAGAAATACGCGTAAGGCTTGGAGTTTAAGGTATGGTGTTCCAAGTGCAATCATTTTAACTGGCACGCCATACCATGCATAAATATGGTGAGCGCCAAAGAAAAGAATGCTCGCAAAGAAAGAGCCAACAACAATATTTACCCAAAAAACATCAGATAAAATTCTGCCCGCTGTTTTGTAGTTAGTAAGTCCATTATGTTGACCGCATAGGACAATTGATCCAATAGTTAAACCTTCAGCAACCTTGATCATAAAATGAATAAAATTGTTGGTGACATTAAGGGTGGCGTAGGTCGAAGTAGATTCAAGGTTTGCTATCCATAATGCATCGCAAATATTAAGAAAAGAAGTAAGCATTAATGCAGAAATAAACTCAGGAAAAAAGTATTTAAAAATGGAAGAATAGCTTTCTCCAGCAACAAAATCTTGAAGTCCTGCAATGAAGCTTGGGATAAGTTTTTTTCTTCGGGGTTCTTCAAGTGGAATTTCTATAGAATAGGGGATTGGAGTACTATTAACTTTATTTTTTTCTTTTTCCACCATCGAGCCCACCTCTGAGATATTGATATTCACTACCCGTGAAAACCCAGTATGGAAAAAGCAGGGAAAATGTAAAGTTACAAATCAAAATTATATATAGCTTTTTTTAGCTTGCTTAGAAATATCGCAGGCTTGTTCAAGATATGCTTGAGAATACAGGTGATCTGAATCTGAATCACGACGATCAGTTCGGCAAGGATTAGTAGGTATTACATAGTTCAATAATTCATCTGCACTTTGAGCTTTGCGTTCACTTGTTGCTTTTGTCGGGTTATTGCAAAGATATCTTCTGCAATTAGTGCGTATTATAATCTTATATAATATAGAAGGTAGAGGTTGCTTGATTTTAGTATTAACAGTAGCGAACTTATTTAAAAGTGTTAGCATTTCAGGTTGCTTTTCTTCAGGTATACTTTTTACAAAAACACTAAATAGTTTCTCAAATGGTGTTAATTCTAGTTCCATAACATACATTTCATTATCATTTTTACGGTTATGAGGCTTAATAAATTCGTCGGTAACTTGATGTAATATATTACAAATTTCTATTAATTTTTTTAAAA
>CAZJQM010000014.1:0-12371 GCA_964548355.1 uncultured Pseudomonadota bacterium | reverse complement strand
GTGCAGCGTACGGCATCGCCTGTACCTCTTTGTTCTTCTTGAAGTATGATGTTAAAAGGTTTGTGCATATGTTCATGCAAAACATTCAAAATCTCTTCTTTCTGGAAGCCGACAACGACCGTCATAGGGATATACAGTTGTTCAAGGAGCTTGGTGCTGTAAAGAATGAGCTCCTGCCCGCATAACTTTTGAACAAGTTTGCTTTTTCCGGTTTTAAAACGTGTAGATTTGCCTGCAGCTAGAACGAGCGCTTGAATATTCTGCATATTGAGTGGCTCCCAAACAATAATCAAAGTTAATAGTCGCATGAGTGTAGCATATTTTGAGGGGATTGGGAGTAGGGGGAAGCTGGTTGAGATTGAAATCTATTGGTATAGTAGAATCCCAAAAAACATTATGGAGTTTTACTATGTTCAAAAACAGTTGTTTTCTATTTCTGCCCTTATTATTAACTGCAGGTTTTATATACCCTATGGAAACAGCTCATACGGGCAATGATTTCATCTCCAAATTGTACATGGAGTTAGTTGAGAATCTAAATGCAGAAGAGCTTATCGAACAGTGGAACATGAATAGGGCAGCAATTTTAACAATTCGTGTAAATCAACCTATCTGTTGCTTGAATTCAGATCAACGTCATCTGTTCGAGACCCAGAAACAAGCTATTTATGGCGCATATAAAACTGTATTTGAAAACTTTGTGCGTGAGTGGGTTCCGTGTAAGGATAATGCGGCATTTGCGCGTCTATTATCTATGCTTGATGCACCGTATAACAAAAATCGTATTACCAATAGTTCGATAATACAGAAATCTCAATATGAAGCCTTTAAGCTTGTTCAAATACGGAGCAAAGTTCTTGCCGAGCTCCATATATTAAAACTATTTGGAAACCATTCAGAAATTGAGCAACAGTTAGCACAACTGCCATGGTTAGCTCATTTCTTGAACGATCATCCATTATTGAATATATAATTTGCACCATACGAAGGACATTTATTATGATTACTGAATTTGAAGCTAAATTTCTTAAAATTGATGTCCAAGAGTTATATAAAAAGCTAACTGCTATTGGGGCTCAAAAATCAACAGAACGGACATTGATGTGCAGGCAGACATTCGATTTTGCCTCTCCTCAAGCAACCAAAAAGTGGGTACGCGTCCGTAAAGAGGGCGATAAGATTACCGTTACCATGAAAATCGTTTCGCATGCTGCTATCGATGGTACACAAGAAATAGAATTTTCTGTCGATAGTTTTGAAAAAGCTTGCGAGTTTTTAACATTGTGCGGATTAAAGCCAGCATCATATCAAGAAAATTATCGTGAAAATTGGCGTTATAAAGATGCTGTTCTTTCTATTGATACTTGGCCGGGCTTACAACCATTCTTGGAAGTTGAGGGACCAAGCGAACAAGTTGTGCATTATGTGGCTGATCAATTAGGATTTGATTATTCAACCGCTTACTTTGGAACTATTGATAAGCTCTACGAACAAGAACTTGGTATTTCATCGAAAATATTTAATACTATTCCCAGACTGACGTTTGAAAATACATTGATGGAATTGATGCAAAGAGCTAAAGATACATGAACAATATACCTAAAGATAAGATTCTTAAATTAATAGAAATTTTTTTTCCTAATTCAAAAGTTTATCTTTTTGGATCTCGAGCAAGGGGCGATTATAGCGAGCGTTCTGATATTGATATTGCAATTGATGCAGGACGACCGATGACATTGACTGAAAAAGGTCAAATAATAACTATGATTGATGCCCTCAATATTCCTCAAAAAACTGACATCGTAGATTTTAATAGAGCTCCACAAGCATTCAAAGACAATATTCTTAAAGAAGGAATCTTGTGGAGATATTTAACCAGTTATGGTTAAACTTTTTTTGGGGACAAGGACTTTTTATTAAATTTATATGGTTCAGTCTTGCCAGCTAAAGCCTCTTGTTGAGCGATAAGAATACTCTTGATGAATTCATAAGTTAAATCAGGATTATCTTTTGCAATCTTGATTATGTTGCTTCATAAATATCTGGGGGTAATTTAACAGAGAGCATGATTTCTCTTTGCTTATTTTTTATTATTTTGTGCAAGGCCAAGTGAAGTTATTGTCCCATTTCTTTCAAGTAACACATCGTAACCCAACCCTTGTAAGATTCTAAATAAACTACTTGTATTACAGCTTGTTTTAGAACCAGACTTCATATCTTGAACAATAGTAGGGGATACGCCTGCAAGTTTTGCCAATTTTCTAACGGAAACATCATCTTCTTCCATTGCAGCGAGAATCATTTCTGAGAGCAAGAAATCACGATACCCTTCTTCATATTTTTTTCTTTGCTCTGGGGTTTTTGCTTCCATGAATTCTTCGAATGTTGATTTAACTTTTTTAATTTTTTTCTTAGTCATAATAATGTCTTTAAGCAAAAAGCCCCAGTTATACAAAACTGAGGCTTTTTTTGAGTTCAACTTTCTTAAAATAATTTTCCGCCATTAGGTATTTGTAGTGTAGTTGAAACAAGCACCACATTTCCTTGCGCATCAGGTAATCCTAAGGTTAGGCATTCTGAAATAAAAGGTCCAATCTGCTTGTTAGGAAAATTAACAACAGCGATTACTTGTTTGCCAATCAGATCTTGCTTGGTGTAATGAGTGGTAATTTGAGCAGAAGATCTTCTTGTTCCAATTGCTGGCCCGAAATCTATCGTTAGCTTATACGCAGGTTTGCGAGCCTCTGGGAAGCTATCAACAGCTGTTATGGTGCCAACACGAATTTCAACTTTAACAAAATCATCGTATGTGATTGTATTCATATAATTCTCTTAAAAAATAAACATTATTAAATGATTGTGACAATGAAAGCAGTACTCTGCTTTCTTCAATTAAATGGAAATGAATAACTTAACCCACACGGGGATTTGGAAGAACTAGATTAAAATGATAGAGAAGAGAATTATTTTTAAGCATGATATGCGTCCATCTATTATTTGAATAATTTAATTGTATTAACTTTGTTGTGAGGTGTCAATTGATGCATCTATTCATTATAAAGTTATTGATAATGCGATCATAAAGCTCACGGTTTTCCTTGACGGATTTCTAAATTCCAATAACCTTAAAAACCTAGTTTTAGAAGGCATTTTCGAGTACGCAACCATTACATATTTCGACTAGTAGGATGCAGTGGTGTTCAGTGGGAAAACGATGTTCAGAAGCAGTTATTTTTATATTTTAACGCTTGTTTTAGCGTTTGTATTTAATTGCTTTCCCATGACATATGACAACCAATGGTTTCCACTGGGCGGTCGTCCTTACTCGCGCAAGAATGAATATAGTTCCGCTGTAATTCCAGAATTATTTGGATGTCTTGCAGACAGATCTGCACATATCGAGCGTGGTATGAAGACGCCTAAAGATGGTGGGTTATTTGAACTCTTTGGCATTTATGATCTCAATGCAGTTGCGACAAGCTTACAAATCACTGGCAAACCAAATCCATTGCGCTCTGAATGGCAAGGTTCACAAATATTGTGGGCAATGGGTGGTAAGCTAGAAGCGCTTGGCGCAGATTTATATTATTATCAATCTCTCTCGCGTCATTTTGAAATTGGCGCGTCGCTGTTAGTGATGAATGTTAAAACCAATATTGATTTTAGATTTGTAAAAGGTATCACCTTTGCAGGGTCCGGTGATTTTATTGAACTTGATAATGATCGATTACAAGCAAGTGAAGAATTAGGCATCAACTGTTACGTGAGCAACGAATCTGGTTTAGGTGATTTAGATTTCTACATACGTGCTGGTAATATGTGGCACTATCCTGACAAGTTCAGACGCATAGATGCTGGTCTGAGAGTTGGGATATTAGCTCCCACTGGTAAGAAGCGTAATATTAATAATCCAGCATCGGTTCCATTTGCAGGTGATGGCCGTTGGGGCTTATATGCTGCATTAGATACTGAATTTGAACTTAAAGAAGATATCAAAATTGGTTTTTGGATGTGGGTTATCAATCGATGGGTCAGAACAGGAACATTCCGCTTGCCAGTAACAACTGAGCCGTACAACTTTGGTGCAATGGTTGGTGAATTTAAATCAAATCCAGAATTATCATTAGTCGCGTTCCCCTATGTCTTGTGGGAAGATATCCGTGAAGGTCTTGGCGCTGCAGTGTCATATTTATATGTTCGACAATTTGCAGGAACTTGGGAAGATAAACGCTGTGATCAAACGATTCCTGTGAACTTGTGTGAAATGCGTCATCTTTCTACATGGACTGGTGAGTACGTTTCGGTTAATATCTTATATGATCTTAGTAAACGCATTGGTTATTCTGAAATGTCACCATTGTTTTCCTTATATTGGGATGTGCCAGTGCATTTCTTAGGTGAAAAGCGAGTGAGTAGGACGAATCGCATTACGCTTGGGGTCCAATTTAACTATTAAGTGAGTACTTTCTATGAGCAAAAAAAACTGGTTCAAATTTTTACCTGCCCGACGTCTCTTTGGTCTTTTCTCTAACGACTTAGCAATAGATTTAGGAACAGCAAATACTGTTGTTTACGTGCGCAACAAAGGTATTGTATTAGACGAACCTTCAGTTGTTGCAGTCAATAAAGCAAATGCAAATCAAGTATTAGCAGCTGGTAAAGCAGCTAAAGAAATGCTTGGTAAAACCCCAGAAAATATCGTTGCATGTCGCCCGATGCGTGATGGTGTGATATCAAATTTTGAACTTGCTGAGAGCATGTTGCGTTTTTTTATCCGTGCCGTACAAGATAATACACGTTCACTTGTGCGTCCACGCATGGTTATTGGTGTGCCATCAGGAATTACGCAAGTTGAACTTCGTGCGGTTAAAGATTCTGCACAACAAGCAGGTGCTGGTGAAGTTGAAACAATTATCGAACCGCTTGCAGCTGCAATAGGTGCGGGTCTTCCTATTGAAGAACCATCCGGTAACATGATTGTGGACATCGGTGGTGGTACAACTGAAGTTGCAGTCATATCATTAAAAAACGTTGTGTTCTGTAGATCTATTCGCGTTGGTGGCGATGAAATGGACCGTGCAATTGTTCATTACGTTAAACGTAAATATAATTTACTCATCGGTGAACGTACTGCAGAAGATGTGAAAATTAAAATTGGTGCCGTGATGGTTGATTCTGCTCACAACCATAGCATGGAAGTTAAAGGCAGAGATTTAGTTACAGGCGTACCAAAAACAATTACATTGACCAGTTTAGAAGTAAATGAAGCATTGCTAGAAACAATAGGAAACATTGTTGATGTTGTTCACATTGCTTTAGAAAATACTGATCCTGAATTAGCATCAGATCTTGTCGATAAAGGTATTGTGATGGCCGGTGGCGGTTCATTATTACGTGGATTAGATAAGTTGCTTAACAAAGAAACAGGATTGCCAGTACGTATAGCTGAAGATCCACTTCTTTGTGTGGTAAAAGGTGCTGGTAAGGTTCTTGAAAATCTTGATTTCTACCGCGAAGCGTTAATGTAATGGCGTATTCTTCCCACGGCATATTCTTAAAAAAGCAGCATGGCCAGAACTTCTTGCGCGATCAACAAGTTGCAAATCATATACTGGAAGCTGTTAATCTTGATAAGAACAGTTCGGTATTTGAAATTGGTTGCGGTGATGGATTTCTGACACAAACGATTGTTCAATATCCCTTTGAGCGTCTGTGGGTGTTTGAAATTGATCCAGAATGGTCAAACTACGTACGAGGCCATATCAAAGATCCGCGTATGACTATGTATAATCAAGATATTTTAACAACTGATTTTAGTATCTTTGAAGAACACAAGCCGTGGACGTTATTAAGTAATTTACCGTATCATATCACTTTTATGATTTTGCATTTGTTACAACAACAAAGGCATTTGTTAAAAGAAGGTGTGATAATGGTGCAAGAAGAAGTGGCTGCAAAAATTGTTAAAACAGAGGGACGTGGCTACGGCTATATCTCTCTTTTTTTCCAATATTATTTTGACTGGAAAAAGTTAGATAAAGTTCAGCCAACTGCGTTTCACCCAGCCCCCAAAGTATATTCACGCTTATTATATTTCAAACCAAAAGCTTCAATTCAACCAATTCCGGATGAAGAGAATTTCTGGAGATTTATAAAGCAAGCATTTAAACAACCACGGCGCACGTTACGCAATAACCTTGCAACTACCCATTATGATCTTAATCGTTTGCCCGCAGATCTTTTACAGCTGCGTGCGCAACAAATGGATATGCCTGAGTTGTTACGAGTGTGGGATATAGTTCGCGGTTCTATAAAAGAAGAATAATTAGTTCTTGTTATCGGGTTTGTCTTTGTCGTTGTCATTATGAGTACCACCACATTCACCACAAGCCACAGCTGTGTTTGAAATGGTAAGCGAAATAACTGATGCTGAAACAAGTGTTAATGAGATAGCGAGTAATAGCTTTTTCATACTTTTTATCTTTCTTTATAAGAAATTAATATATATTTTTATCTATAATTTATATATATAATGCGAATTAATCTATAAAGAATTGTTTTTAGATGGTACATGATTCATAATTACAATAAATTCTTATGGTTAATATCAAGCAAAAGGGCTATGATATTTCTGCTAATTTTTCAACCATTTCATTACATTACACATGAGGAGCTGCTTGTATGTACTTATTATCATTATTAATGTTTGCGTGTTCATCTATTTGTGCTGAGCCAAATCCTCAACAAGCTTATATTCTTTATAATAAGCAGCAAAGGGAATGGGCTGTATTAAAAGATAATCAAATAAAAGCTATTCAGCGTTGCTTTGTTGATAAGATTCTAAGGGATGTGCCTGCAGAAAAAGCTGAACAGGTTCTACAGCATATCGCAGTACGCGCTACTCAAATGGATAATGGTGAATATGCATTGCATGGACATGTTCGTGGATTAGGTGGCGGTGTTGCGGCTGCTTGGATTTGTTATTGGGGTGCTAAGATTCTTTTCTATAGTTGTGTTTCGGCGGCTGCTTCAAAAGTTGTTAAACATTCTGGTCAAGGAATGCAAGGTATGGTTGGAGAAGGAATGAATAGAAGCTTACAAGCTGGTGTTGGTTATGCGGCAAATGCAGCTGGAGGTCCAACTTTTGCTGCTGTATCAACTTTTGTTGGAGATAGAATTGCAGATTCAGGTTTGGCTGAAGGAGCTGGATTAGCGGCTATGGCAACAGTAGCAAGTACGCAAGGAATAAATGTGTCAGCAGGTGAAGCTATAGCTAACGCAGCTTTTGCTTTTGGTATGGCATTGCCTTTTTAAAGGAATAAATGATTCCATATTGGAAATATCTTAAAACATATATGATTATTGTGGGATTTTTGTCTTTAGGTCATTCATTACATCGATTTATTTTTTATTTAATGAATAAACAACTTAATTATGAGCCATTTTATTTTATAGATTTAATGATTTTTATTTTAATTGGATCATTATTGTCCTATTATTCACAGCAGGGTTTAGATTGGAAATTGTCAAAAAAATTTTAAAGTGACTCTTGGGCTTAATAAAAAGGGGACCAGTAATGTCCCCTAATTCTTTAAAAAAAACGTTTATTTAGTTTACTTTTTCTTTTTAAAACATGCTCCATTTGATAATTAAACATTGTTTTAGAATAATTATTTATAAATCACTGGTCAAATAGTGACCAATAAAAAAGGCTTATACATTACCTATAAGCCTTTTTAGTTATTCGTACTCTTAAAACTTTTGAGGGAATTGAGCAATTATTCCGTTTGCTAATGATAATCCCATGCCTAATGCTTGATCATATACCTGATCGAACGTTTGTACTTCTTGTACCCATCTTTTACCTAAATGAGCAACTACTTCATCAGTAGTAAGTTGTAAATGCTTATAGAGCATGTCTTGCATATCTTGTTCGCTCCAGTTGTCAGGATTTGCTTTGTGTAAAAATTGGGCAATTTCATCAGCATTTTGATGCCATTGCTTATCTGAATCACGTAGCTTCTTTTTATTATTTGATTTTGCAGCTTTTACAACATCAGCGGCAATAAGAATATGATCTTTAAGCAACTCTGCTAATTTATCTCCTGCTTCTTTGCCATAATAAGTAGCAATAGCAGATCCAATATCTTGCTGATTTTGTAATAAACGATTGGTGGTTACTTCTAGATCCGGTTTATTATCAAGTGCTGAAATGATGTAAAGTCGTGTCCAAAATACGTGGTCACTCCATAATTTGCTCATAGCTCGTTGCAAATCACAAGTTGATTCAGTAACCTGTTTAGCTGTTTTTTTAGCTTGAATATGTGCTGAACCGAGGCTGCATAGCACAATACACAGTTTGAGAATTTTATGTGTCATAACATTCCTTGATATGATGGTCTTTCAGATATGTAATGACATCGTAATTTGTAAAGGATTAATAGATCAAGAGTTTGGGTAAAAATTGGGCAGTAAAAAAGGGGATCCGTCTACGCCTATCCAGGTCTTCCTACTACGCTTATCCGGGCCTTCAGGCTCTGCAAGCTTCGCAGGACAGGTCAGACTTGGCAGGCTTCGCCGGACACAGCCAGTGGAGAATTGAAAAGGGGGACCAAAAAATGGTCCCCCTTATTCTTTGAAAAAACAAACGTTTTATTTAGTTTGTTTCTTTTTAGAACAAGCTCCGTTTTTGCATTTAGCAACGAAGTTTGTAGATTTTACTACAGCTGCTTGAACAGTAGATGCTGCAAAAACTAAAGCTGCGATAGATAATATAGCTAACTTCTTCATATGGACTCCTTGTTAAAACATGTTGATTATAGGAATAAATAATGGATGGTTTTTTGCCCTAAAAACGGGTCTTTCTATTGAATTGAAAGAAAGGCTGAAAAAGACTCCAAAATAGAAGCTTTTTGCCTAAAACCTCCATTAAAGCTGTCCTTATATTACCATAAATCAAGGAGTAGTTGAAAAGGGGTAGGGATTAAAAAAGCCACCTGTTTTTTCAGATGGCTTTTTATTCTATATGTAAAATTTCTCTAATTGTTCTCTAGAGAATATTTTGATAACATTGAGCAATAAGTTAATTTGATGTAGTCGTATCAGGAGCATCTGGAGTGTCAGGAATGTCCGGAGTATCGTCAGGATAATTACCGATGGTGTCAGTGCCCCAATCTCCATCATCTGGACCACCTGAACATGGTTTATTAGCAAAGGCAGAGGATACAATAGAAGCTAACATGAGGGTAACAAACATCTTTTTTAACATGATGTTTCTCCTAAGTTGAGTTAGAATTAATATCAAACTAGTAATTAGTATAATGACCGTAACAAGCAGGGTCAACATCTATGAACTACTTATTCGAATTACTAACGAATAACCTTTTTTATATTATCGTTGTAGAAGCGGTTTTTTTTATTTCTAAAATTTATTTTTTGCGCACCTTATTTCTCAGAAAAATTAAAAGTGCAGAGATACATAAAGCATGGTTATTACTATCTGGTGTTTTGTGTTGCTCATTATTAGTAGACATATCTTGGATTACATTTTCTTGTTATCACTTATTCCAGTTAAAAACCTTTTTCATTTTTAAAGCAATAGCAAATGCTATAGCACGCTTTTGTTGGGGTGGTGTTATTTTGCAATATTTGTTTCTTGTTTTATTTTTAGAAAGCTTGGTAGAAAGACATTTTGAGTTACGTTGGCGCCATTATATTTATGGTCTTTCATCAGCAATTCTCGCACTCTATTGTTTTAGCGAAGCATTCATTGTTTCTGGATTAGGAGATCCTCGATTTTTAATTACCTATTTAGCTGCTTTGAGTGCATTCATAACTCTATTTGTTGTTTCTAGAAAAATAAGTCGATTGGTTCTACCAAAGATTCTGAAAAAGCAATTTATTTTCTTGCGATGGCTTATTATTCCTTTTGTTTTCGCTGATCTATTGCCAGTCCTGAAACCTTTTATTCCTATCTCCGGTTATAAGATAATACTCCATCTTCACTTTTGGAGTGTTCCATTGCTTATGTCGGTTATTCTCTTTAGTTCCCGCCGCATGATCGGTATGCGATTTTTGAATTATGAAGACCATGTGAAATCAACAGAAAAATATGCTTTCTTAGAAATGCTTAAAACTGCATTGGCGCGTTTAGGTGCTGTATTTAAACCGGAAGAATTACCTGGAGTTGTCAGTGATTTCTTTCATGAATCAATACGCGTTAAAAAAGAGTCAGTGAAATTATATATACGTAAATCGCATGAAGAAACAAAAATTAAAGAAGATGATACGTCTATAGAAGCCCGTGTTGAACATGTGCTTAAAAGCGGTCCTGAATATGAAGCACTTATCGAATACATGTATGAAAAGAGAATTTTGATTTGTGATGAAATTGAATTTAGTGATTTTTATGAAGATCGGGCAGTGCTTAAAAAAGCAGTAACCTTTTTGCGCAATATCAAAGCGGATATTTTTATACCGATATTTGACCAACGTCAGATTATTAATGGGTATTTAATTGTTGAAGAGCATGCACGACCGCATAAATTATATAATGATGTTGAGCGCGATGAGATGCTTATATTTGCAAGCTACTTGGGCCACGTTATATATCTTTTCCAGCATAAAAATCTTGATGTGGTGATTCAAAAAGAAAAAGAACTTTCTGAAGAGTTATATACCAAGCAGCAGGAAATAGCACAATATCAAGAAAGTATCCGTTCATTTGCGCGATCTGCTCAAGAGCAGCGCAAGATTGGTTTACTTTTTTATAAAAATAAACGTTTTGCATTTGCTAACCAGGCAGCGAATGATCTTGTGCCAGCTGCTATTAATACTCAGCACGGGCATCCATTATCAAAAGCATTAAAGCAGATTGTAAAGCAAGTAGAAGACACGAAAGTTTCACAAAGCTGCTTTGCTTCAGATGTGCAAGGTAATCGTATTGTTATTACCGGGGTACCTCATCTAGAACAGAATAATATTATTCTTATGGTTCATAGACCCGAAGTTTCAGATATTGTTAACAAATATTTAGAAGTTCTTAAAGACCATTCTGAGCGCGATTATTTATTGTATCTTGAAACAACCAAAACAGGACAGCTTATCAGTAAGCTTATACCTGGTTCTGGACCTACGTTGCTCCAATTTAAGGTTGAGTTATTAAAAACAGCATTAAGTAAAAAAGCTACCTTGCTTGAGCTTACACAAGAAGATGCACTTACTATTGCTGAAATTCTGCATCTTATTAGCTGCCGCCAAGATATGCATATTCTTAAACTACAAGGTCCGGTTAAAAACTATGAAATTGCAGTAAAACTATTGGGCATAAATCCATTATTTGGCGCAACCCAATCTACGCCGTTGTTACAACAGCTGAATGAAACCGGCACGTTGTATATAGAAAATATTCATTGGCTTGATTTAGAAACCCAGAAATATTTGGCTGATTTTATTAAATATGGTTTTTACAAAGTCTATAAGAGTGAACAACGCATAGTGAGTTCTGTGCGTATCATAGCATCTACTACCCATAATTTATCTATTCTTGTGCAAGAAGGTAAATTCTTGCAAGAGCTGCTTGATGAGCTTAAAAAGACATCATTATCTATGCCATCACTTTTAACGTTGCCTGAAACCGAATTTATGGACCTAGCACAAGGATTTAGTGAGCAAGTAATCCAAGAAGATACGTATAAGAATTTACTTGAACTGACAGAAAGCGAAAAAACTAAACTTGTTGGCAGACGCCCAGCAACAATCCAGGAATTTAAAACACGTATTCAAAATTTGTTGGTTTCTAAATCTAAAAAAAGTCACATCTATGATGTTATACATTTTGACCCTGCATATAACATCAATGACCCTGAACTTGCACAAGCTGCGCGACTGGGCAAACATGCTCTGCGCGACGCTAAGATTATGGCTATGCTCTGGCATAAGTTTAAAAATCAAAGCAAGATTGCAACATTCTTGGGTGTAAACCGTTCATCTGTTAATAGAAAGATGCGCGACTTTAATATTGTTTAAATCTTTGCCTGTGTTTTTTCTTTTGCTTCTTTACGTGCTGCTAGTTTTGCTCTCAATTCTTTAATGAGTCTAACGGCAAGGGATTCTTCTTCTTCATTAGCACTTAAGCTTAATAGTTCCTGTAATGGACTATTGCTAAAGCTTCGCAGTTTGTTTTTAAGTATTTGAGCAGCGGAGGGTTTTTGTTTTTCTTTGAGTGCTTTAAGCTGATTTAATAGGGTTTCAAATTGTTCTTTATCCATATGTTTAATATGATCAACTGGTTTAGCAAGAAGATTATTGATACTGTCCAAAATAATTTCCCGGACAACTTTTCCAGTATAATTTACAACCCCATTTATAAA
>CAZJQM010000013.1:0-12850 GCA_964548355.1 uncultured Pseudomonadota bacterium | reverse complement strand
TTGTAATATTCCATTTTCATGCCAAAGAGATTGATAAAAAATTGTGGTCGTAAATAGTAGATATATAAACCTCCTACGAGTAAAAACATAGCTACATGAAACAACCATCGTTTTTTTAAATCATTAATGTCGCCTTGTGCAACAAAAAACCAATCGGTGATCGCAATGAGTACTGGGGTTACTATGGCAACTTCTTTGGTTCCGCATGCAAGAGAGGCAAGCGCAAAGCATAAGGCTCCTAACAGATATCGTGAGACAGTCGATTGTGCATAATTAAAGAGCAAGAATGTAAGTGCTACGCTTGATATAAAAAATCCAGTTAAGCCTTCTAGGCGCCCTTGAATAATGTATGAAACTGTTTGTGTTTGTACCGGGTGCAATAAAAATAACATGCCGGTTGAAAAAGCTATTTGAAATGCATTCCTTTTAAAAAATGAGTCTTGCTTAAGATGCCGCAACCCAAAATGTATAAAAGCAAATACCAATAACGACGTAAGAATGTGAAATAGTACATTGAATAAACGGTAATAATATGGCTCAAAATTTCCCATGCGGTAATTAACAGCGTTGAGCCACGTTGCAATCCATCGTGAGTTAAAAAAGAAAATATCGCGGAATGTCGTGTGTCTAATACCAAAAAATTTAGTGATGTTGGCTAGATCATCAAATTGGAATGCATAATTGAGTGAGGGATTGTAAAAAAGAATTCCTAGAAGCGTGAGTATGCTTATAGGTAGTGCCCAGAGAAAAATCCATGAATAAGTAGATTGTTGATTTGTTGGTTGGACTATTTTTTCTTGTTTAATTTTTTTTGAAACTCGTTGAGCGGTCATATACTACTCCGTTAATTATTTGGTCTCCATTCGCGTGCTAGTTTATAGCAGTCATATGCTTTGACAAGGCCGAGCAAATTGACCGTTTTGACCTTATCATTTACACTGGTGTTCAAAATGCTTTACAAATAAGGTTTTTTACTTATATGGTCACCGTAAAATCTGCAGAATTTTTTAGTTTTATACTTGCTGGTTCACTCGCATACCTTATGACCACGATATTTAGTGGTGTCTTTCAAGCATGGATAGCAAAAAAGTTAGGTGACAATACTGCTGAGCAAGCAGGTTTTCTGTCATTCAATCCTGTTGTATACATCGATCTATTTGGTTTCTTTTGCTTTTTATTGGCCGGTTTTGGATGGGGCACATTAGTTCCTATTAATCCTCATAATTTTAAGGGCAAACATAAAAGGTTAGAACTTCTTGTTGCAATCGGTAGCAGGCCGCTAGCGTTGTGTATTTTGGCTCTTATATCGCTGATGATCATGGTATTTTTTTTAGGTGGATTAACCTCATTGTACACTTCTGCAATTCCACAATTTCCAACACCGCGATTTTTATATTCATATCCAGAATTAAAAAATGCATTGCGCTTAGTATTTGGTCTTATGGCAGACTTTAGTATTTTTTTTACGTTCTACTCATTGTTAATCGCTGTTATTCGCGCTCTATTTTTTTTCTATCTTTCTAAGCAAAATAATCTGTCATTCATGCTGAGTATGGAAGCAGAACTAGTGTGTTTTGTTATCTCATTTTTCTTCTTATATTTTTTTGCTCAACATTTATCATTTTTAATCCTCTTTATTATTCGCTACATTGAAGTATTCTTATGGCATGGTTGGAGTTCACTAGGAACTCTGCTTGGCTTTCTATCTTTTTATGCGTGAAAAAAATGATATCAACACAAGAGCAATTAAAAAAAATTAAAGCTGGTACGGCCGCGGTTATACCAGAAGAAGATTTAATAAAAAAACTTGATGAACGAAAAAAGCTTCGTATTAAATTGGGCTTAGATCCAACAGCGCCTGATCTACATTTAGGTCACGCGGTTGTGTTAAGCAAGTTGCGTGATTTCCAAGATCTTGGCCATGAAGTCATTTTTCTTGTCGGAGATTTTACTGCTCGTATTGGTGATCCTACGGGCCGTTCAAAAACGCGTCCACCACTTACACCACCAGAAATTGCACGCAATATGCAAAGTTACATTGCGCAAGTAAGTAAAATTCTCGATCCTAAGAAGATAACTATTCGCTATAACTCAGAATGGTGCGATAAACTTACTGCAAAAGAAATGGTTGAATTGTGTTCTAAAGTTACTGTAGCACGTATTACAGAACGTGAAGATTTTGCAAAACGTATGGCAGAACACACATCGATTGGTATGCATGAGCTGTTATATCCATTGTTTCAAGGTTATGATTCTGTAGCTTTACACTCAGACGTAGAACTTGGCGGCACAGATCAAACATTCAACCTTTTAATGGGCCGTTACTTGCAAGAACATTATAATCAAGCGCCTCAAGTGGTAATAACCACACCACTTTTAGTTGGTCTCGATGGCGTTAATAAAATGTCCAAGTCACTGGGCAATGCTATTGGGATTGCTGAACCTGCTGATCAAGCATTTGGTAAATTGATGTCTATTTCTGATGAGTTGATGTGGCAGTATTATCTTATATTGTTGAAAGTTCCACCGGCTGATGTTGAAAAACTAAAACAAGACGTTGCAAGCGGTGCCAAGCATCCCATGGATCTTAAAAAAGATATGGCGCAACAAATTATTACCAAATTCTGGTCTGCACAAGAAGCTGAACAAGCACGTGCACAATTTGAATCATTATTCCAGCGCAAGGATTATACACAAGCACAACCAGTAGTGTTGCCTATTGGTGTAGCATCTACAATGTGGATTGTTGAATTGTTAAAACTCGTTGGCGCAATAACCACATCTTCTCAAGGCAAGCGCCTTATTGAAGAAGGTGCTGTATCAATCGATGGCACAGTTATTAAGGATTTTAAAGCTGAAGTTACCTGCAAACCAGGAATGGTTATCAAAGCTGGTAAGCATAAAATCTATAAGCTCAGTTAATTGGCATTAGAATTACTATTTTGGTGTTTTCTTAATTCTTCAATAGCTTGATCTATGCTGGTGAATTTGAGTAAGGCATATTCGGTGACTGTTTTGTAAACGTTCCCATTGCGATCAACTATATCTATGGGTTTTTTTTCGTGACATGCATAATGTAATTGAGGGAAGTTTTCAATTCCTTTAAAAAGATCTTTAAGATTGTAACGAATAATTTTGCCGTATCCATATAGATAACCAGATGCTGCAATTACTTGATTGTTTTTCAATGAGCTTATTGTTACAAGACCGCCAGGTGTCCAAAAGAAATCACCTTCTTCGAGTTCCTCTGTTGCTATCGGTTTTAAAAATTGATGCATCATGGCTGTTGTTTTAAAAGGAAATGGAATGCCACACAAAGAACATACACGTAAAATAAGTTCTGCAGCATCATACCCTGAAGCAGGATGATATTGTTCTTTGCGATTCCATATAGTAACTACCTTGTCTTCCCCTGACGTAGGATCTTTGATGGTTATTTGATGCGACAGAGCAGGTTCGTCGGCATAATAGTGTTGTAAGCTACTGCCACCCCACGTAAAAGGAACAATGCCTTCTGCTTGGTCAATTAATCCATTTAAAAGTTCAACAAATAATGCTCGTCCTTGATGCGCTGTTCTTACAGTAAAGATACGTGCGGCTGCTTTGGGAATGCTGCTAAAAATTATCGCATTGGTGTGGCCATTATAAATACGAATACCGTATGTTGTTAGAGTATCTTGAGATGGCTCATATATAAATTTTGTGCCTACGGAATAATAGTGTGCACTTTTTTGTTCTTGAACCGGGCGGACAAGAATAATGCTATTATCTGACCCTGGTAAAAGTGTATCTATATTATCAGGACGTTCTGGATCAGTTGATATAGGCCAAATATTTGATTTAAGTGTCCAAAATTGATTTAACAATGCACCCGTTTTTTCATCTCGACCATATACAAGACCTGGAATTTCACACAAAACTTCATTATCAAATGTTGCTATGATTCTAACCTTTTCATTAAATAAGGCTTGATGAGCACGAGGTACTGCCTTTTTTTCATCAGTAGAAGAAGAAAGCGGTATGTGCTGAGGATCTACGTTATAGAATGCCACTGGTTTTAAGAACATATCAGCAACTGGAACGTTGATCATGCCCCACTCATCTGCGTGAATATAAGAGATGGATGCTGTTAGAAGTATAAGAACTTTAATATTCATACCTGCTCCTTTGTTTGAATTTTTAATTTGGGGATTTTATATGTTGAAGGTAGTGTGTCTTGAATGAATTTATCAACAGCTGCCATATGCTGCATGCATTGCTCTTTGTTAGCTTCAAATTCTTTATTGCAATCAAGAACTAACACCGGAACATTTTTCAGTTCTGGCATTACATTTTCTTTTTTAATTAAAAACTGCTCATGGCAAGCTGCTATTTGTTGTAGATATGCGAGTGGTAATCCTGATTCTGATGCACGTGAACGTTTTTCTATTCTTTGATGAGCAATTTCTGGATCCGTTTTTAAGTAGATAAAACCAAGAGGTGCTTTGCAATGAATCGTTAAAAAATTAAACCATTGATTGTAGATATCCCATTCCATATCTGACATATATCCATTGTTGTAATCATTTTGTGCAAAGCAATAATGGCCAGAATATATCGAGCGTTCCATAACAAGCAAGGGGGATTTACTTTGTTGAGCTATATGATCACGTACACGATTGATCATAGCTACCGTTTCAATAGTATAAGCCCAGCGGTGTGGATCTTGATAAAACTTGTGCAACACAGATTCTCCTTGAGCATCTGCTTGCCAGGTATGCAATGGTTCAAAGATAACTGAAATATGGGGCACATAGCGTGCTAATAATTTTAAAAAAGTTGATTTGCCTGCTCCAATATTTCCTTCAAGAATGTACATGCTTCAATTACTTTCGTTGCATTCTTCCTGTGTGCCTGTTGCAGCATTTAAGAGTTTTTCACCGGCATAAAAAACTGTTTGTTGCGCGCAATATGCAAGACAGCATAATGCTGTAACGTATGCCATGAAACTGCCACCTGTTTCATGAGTTAAAAAATAACGTCGAGCAGAATCAAAGCCTTTTATAAATGAATTTCCATGTTCTGTATAACCAGTCTTAAAATTATTGATGGTTAATGTATAACATTTCTGATTCCAATGCGTGAGTGTTCTATTTTTAAACAAACTCGCTGAATAACCAATAGCAGCAAAAAAAGCTAAAGCTGCTGTACCTTTTAATAATTCATGGCTACGTGATATTTGAACGGAATGCTCATGCTGTGAGCGATGTTTTTTGTGTTTATGTGCGTGTTCATGTTCAAGTGCAAAAGAGTTGCTGCTTAATAAGCAGGAGATAATAATTACAGAGTGATGTAGAAATTTCATAAAATACCTCGTAACTTTTAAAAAAAAGGCGATGAATTAATCATCGCCCTAAATAAAACTCTATATTAAAAATTTAGCAACAGCCACAACCGCCTTCAGCGCCAGCATCTGGTGCCATATCAACGGCAATTTCAGCTAACTCTTCATCTGCTTTCTTCCTTTTCCTTTTTGCTCTATTGATTGTTGCAGTAGCAATAGCATTTGCATCATCACAACTAACTTCTTTGTTGGTAAAAGCTTTATTGAAGCCTTCTAATGCAAAGTAAGAAGCAATCGCAACTATGACTTTAGAATTGAATGGCTTGAGTTGATTTGGCAAATTGATATTCCAAGCATCAAGGAAAGTGAGATTTGTCTTTTCCTTGAGTTCTTTTAGCGCATTGGGGCTATAAGTGAATGTTCTTTTTAGTGGTTCTTCTGCTGAAATAGCAAACCCATAAAACCATGTTGCAAGAGTTGCAAAAACAACCAGCTCAACTACTGGGCGTACGAGTGATTCTTTTTTATCTTGTTTAGATTCGGTTTTTGATTCATTATGCTTTGCAAAACCTGTTGATGAAAAGCATGTCGCTACAAGCACAATATTTATTATATTTTTTAATTTCATAGTGGTTCCTTATTTTTTATCTTGTTTTTGTGCAGGAACATGTTTGTGATTTTCACATTTACATTCATCCGAGTCTGGCGCAGTTGGGCAATTTGGATTTTCTAAGTTTTTTTGCTCTACAGTTTGCGGTTTATTTGATGCTTGTGGCGTATTTGGATCGGTTGGGTTTGGATCTTTTGGTTCAATATATTGATTTTCCCGAAGATAGTTTCCTAACCCAATGCGTTCTAGGCAACTTTTCCACAGATTATCTTTGCGATGCCATGTTTTAACAGTGCAATATAGTTGAAAAAACAATAAACCGGTGGTGGTCATCAAAGCAGTACTAGCTGTTTTATACAAAGCTGGTCTTTTTTCTCTATCAATAACTTTTCCAACGAGCTTACTTGAAGCTTTAGTTGCTTTTTCGGTTGTTTTGATAAGACCAATGCAGCCAATACCAACAATAGCTCCTGTCAAAAGGCATTCTCCTGTGACACTGAAATCGGGATTGAGAACTTTTTTTGCTTGTACAGTTGAAACTGGAGCACCGACTATGGCTACAAGAGCACACAGCAATGATAGTCTTTTCAAAATATTCATATAATTCCTTTAAGATAAGTATAAAACCTACTATAGGTTAACAAGATGGGGCTTTTTTTCAAGGAAATTGGCTACTCGGTCGTTGACTATTCGGTAATCATGCGGTCTATGTTTGGATTGATGCGTGCAACTACTTCATAGTTAATAGTGCCCAACGCTTCTGCCAATGTTTCGGCAGTTACGGGGCCTGTTGAACCGATGAGTGTAACCGGTGTACCTACTTCGATGCCCGGGATATCAGTGACATCGATAGTTGTTAAGTTCATCGAAATGCGGCCGATAACGCGTGCGCATTTTCCATTAACTACGACAACACCGCGATTAGAAAGTCTCCGATCAAAGCCTTCATAATAACCGACAGGAATGACTGCAACTTTAGTTTCTCTGTTTGTTTGGTAGGTGCGGTCATATCCTATACTGCTTTCAACTGGCACAGCTTTGAGATGAATAATTTTTGTTTTCCATGAAAGTGCCGGGCGCAGTGTAACGTGCGGGTAAGAAAGTTGCGCCAAGGTTTTATTATCTGATGAAGGCCATAATCCGTATGTGCCAATACCCAGCCGAGCAAAGTTGTAATGTGTTTGTTGAGTAGATAAAAGAGCAGCTGTGCACGACGTATGCTTAAACGGAATTTCAATTCCTTCATTGCTCAGTAGATCTAAAATAGTATTAAAGCTTTTGAGTTGTAGATGCACAAAATGCTGATCTTTGTGTTCTGAATTTGCAAGGTGTGTAAAGATGCCACGTATTTTGACGTGTGGTAAATCAGCAATGGCCATTACTAAATCATGTGCTTTTTGTTCGCGTTGTCCTAAGCGTGAAAGGCCTGTATCAACTTTGATGTGTACGTATGCTGTAAGTCCAAGTGCACATGCTTTTGTGCTGATAGCTTTAGCGGTTTCCAAATCAAATACTGCGATATCAATGTTGTTTATTAATGCAAGTTCATATGGTTGATCAAGATAACTAAGTACAAGAATTGGTTTAGTAATGCCATGCGTGCGCAACAAAACAGCTTCAGATAAGTTTACTGTACAAATATATGATACCGCTGGATTGTGTTGGGCAATAGTAGCAACATTTACAATGCCATGTCCATAAGCATTTGCTTTAACAACGACTGCTAAATGAACCAGAGGGCCTACAATGTTTTTATAGATTTGAAGATTGTGTTCAATCGCGGATTTGCTTACTTCAACCCACGTTGTGCTGTTGTGCACAGTTGGTGTTACGGGAAGATGTGATTGTGCAATTGAACTAGTGATCATAGGATATTCGGTCCTTAAGAATAACAATGCATATAATGTATGCTGAATGTAATTGCTTTACAAGAAAAAACCATGTTTTGATACAAGGAGCTGTGGAGGAATAATTGAAAAAAGGTTACTCTGGTAAAGTTTTTTATTATAGGAGGCTTATTTATGCAACAGTGGTTTATTTTTTTAATAATTAGTTTTATGAGCATATCTGTTCAGGCGATGGATATTGTGGAAATGGATGATATGTACGCGCGAAGACAAACGCGGGAGCAAATGAAAAGCATAATATCAGCTCAAGCAAACGTTAAGTTTTTAGAATGCATGAAGGAAAAGGGCGACATCTTGGTTAAGGTGATTCAAGAGGATCAATACGTATTAGCTCAAAATCTTATACCAATAAGTGATGATATAAGTATCGAGGCAGCATATATGGAAATTTCTGGTGCGTGGAAAGAAATTAAATCTTTAGCTAAAGGTATCATTGATCGTAAATATAGGACTTCTTATAATACAACAGTTGATATGATTGAACGGAGGCTTAGAGGACCAAGGTGGAGATGTCGAACTGGAGAATTATATAAATGCTGCGGCTGTTCTACTTGTCTGCTTCGGCATGGTATCAAGCCGCATTAATAGAGGGCTGTGCATGCTAAAACAAATTATGTGTTTCTCTATCTGTTCTACACTGGTAGCAATGGAAAATAATGAATCTAGAAGAATGGCAGAACTCAAGGATATTCAACGATCATTAACTTCTGCTGGAATAACACTTAATATTATCGACCAGGGAATTGGAATTACTGATGAGAAAGGAAATGATGTCCTTGCTTTGGCTGTGCAACAAAATCTATCATATCTTACAAAAAAACTATTGGACACCGACATTGGCGATGCTCAAACCGCATTGGATTCAAGACCTGTTTTAGATAGATTGACCTATTGGTGGAAAGATGTTGAATATAAGTTGACCTATAATGACATTACCAAATTGTTAGAAGAAAAAATTCGCCAAAAGGCATCAAAGACAGAATATTGTAAAACGTCTTCTCGTCCTCCTCGTCACGATATTGCAGCTATGTATTGTCCCAAAGAAGAACCTCATCGTCATACCGATTAGTTTTTGGCTATGTGATTATAAACTAGGTATAATAACCTAGCGTACTATTTGTTTTAACGTGTTCAGGAGCTGTATGAAACATATACTATTTTTGTTATGTACTATTTTTGCTTCATCGTTTCTTGAAGCAATGCAATCCTTAGATGAAAATGATGTAAGAAAAATTAACGAAGCATTGGTAAAAGCCAAGGTTTGTTTAAAGGGGCCGTCTTTTATTGGTGCAGTGGATAGCAAAGGGCGTGATGTTCTTGAAATTTTCGTAAGAGAAAGAAATGAAGAGATAGTTAAGTTACTGTTACGATATCATATTGGTGATGTTGAGAAAGCTTTCTTATCGAGGACATTTTTTGAAGATTATAAGTTATATATTATAAGTTTTTTCTGTCGTGATGTTTCAAAAACTAATGATGCTATAGACAAACTTCTAGAACATGAACTTAAAACCCAACCGCAATATTGGAACTGGAGATGTATGGCATCCGGGGAATTGTATAGGTATTGTAAGTGTGATTTTTGCTCTATGCCGCCACAAGGGCGTTGGGTAATTACGCTTGATCTTAGCTCGCATACTGAACCTGCACTAAATCAATAAATTGAGGTTAATTATAATGATAATGATGCATTATGTACTCTTGTTTATACTAAATCTCTATCTACCAACTCTAGCAATGGAATCGGATACTGATACATCTGGCCGTGATAGCAGAATTCGCCCTTCTCTTGTTGATGCAGTAAAAGCTAATGACATAAAGAGGCTTAACTGGATTCTTAGTCATAATGATTGCACATTAGAAGATGTTGAAGCAGCTTATACAACAAGAACTCTTCGTGAATTGGTGATAGCAGAATTAAACTGTATGTTTGTATGTGGATATAAAAAAAGGTACATCGCTATAGAAGCGATTTTAGAGGATAAACTTGCTCGTGAAGGAAGCAATAAATGGGTCTGTCCAATCACACACAATCTTTATATGAATTGTACTTGTCATCCAGCATGGGAAGGTAAGTCTCAGACGGGTATACAAAGAATAAATGCTGTAACATTATTTCATAGACATGAAGATGAAAAATCTCCTCACATTTTTAGTAAAGTTTGGGATAATATCAAGGACTTGGTGCATATTAAACACCAAACCTCTCTTTCTTATGATGAAACCATGCCCTTAATTCCAGATAATGATTATATTCCGTACTTTTTCAGATTCTATCGTCACCACGGACAGAATTAATTCTCCAGGAAAAGCTTTTAGGCTTTCGATTATATAAAAAATCGTCTAATATTAATGGCAATCTAATCATATTTTTAACATTCATTGAGAGGTTATTATGAAACGTACAATGATGTTGTTGAGCTTGGTAAGTTCATCAATCGTATGCATGCAAAATACGGGAGAAGATCCTTTAGTGAAAGCTGCAAAAGAGCGTAATCTGGAATTGGTCAAACAATTAGTTGAGCGTGGGGAAGGTAATGCAAATAAAGCATGGAAGGCGATTCAACCTCATACTTTAATAGATAGATATAAGATATGGAAGCAGTCAGAGACCTATAACCATAATCGTCCAGAGATTATGGCGATTTTAAGGCCTAAGTTGACTGGTCCTAAATATATATGTGACCAATCAAAGATGCTGAAGGATGAATGTCCTTGCCCTCTATGCGTGCAGGATCGCACTTTCAATGGCTAAATAAAACCCGGGTTAATTTCCCGGGTTTTTTAATTGGTGCCTTAATTTCTTGTGATATACTCATGAAGTTTGAGTATCTTGGCTTTAATTTATAAGAGGTATAAATGAAGAAAGTAGCATTTTTTATAATCGCATTATCTATGCCGTTACTTAAAGCAATTCCTATTACAAGTCCTGCAATATCTCAGGAAGATGCGAATAAGATTCAGCGTATTCGGCAGCAGATGGGATTAGAGAAGCCTCAAGAATCAAACAATCAAATAGGTGGATTACCAAATGAACTCTGGTTCCTCATCTTTTCAAAAATCAAACAAGAAGCTGCACATGGATCTATGGAAGTTATAAGAACTTTATACTCTTGTTTATTAACATGTCGTGATTTTGAAGCTGTGGTTAAAAGTCTTATGACGTCACATGAAGGACTTAAGGGTTACTTTTTAAAAGAGTTTCCGCCATTTATCCATAATGAATTACTTGAAAATAATGTTAGAGATGGTCAGCCTCAGATGGTTGAATTTTTACTTGAGCGTAAAATTGGCGACCCTTTTAAAGCAGTTGAAAATCAAAATTCTGTGAAGCTTTTGCTTGAAGATGTGAAAGGGATATTTTCTAAAAAGTCTCCTCAGCCATTTAATGAGGTTTATCAGTTGCTTAACGCAAGGACTGATGGAAGATGCCAATGTACTAGTCAGCTGTACAAAGAATGTCCCTGTCAGTGCTGTATCAATAAAAGAAATGAAAAAAATCGTACAGATTATTCACTTGGGGTTAATGATTGGGGAACTGACTTTGGTTGATGAGTTTTAAAAAGCCCGGGGGTTAAATCCCGGGCTTTTTTATTACTTAACGGTTACTGGAATAGCATTTTTAGGTTTTTCTTTGTGCATGGTGATGGTTAAAACATTATTTTCATATTCTGCTTTAGTGGTTTCGGCATTAACAGGATATGGAAGAGTGCGAATTAATTGGAACTGTTTTTTGGTGATCTTGGTTGGTCCGTTTTGTTTATCACTCTTAATTTCTTTAACCTGAGAACCGGTAACTTTAAGAATAGTGTCATCAATTGCAACATTAAGTGATTGTGGCTCTATGTTGGGCAATGTGATATGAAGAATCAGGTTGCCGTCTTTTTCTTCAGATTGCAATTTGTGCTTGAGGTTAAAAGCCCCTTCTTCTTCAAAATGTGCAAATGCTTTATCAATTATTTCTTTCACTTCATGGCGCATCTGATCAAATGTTTGGTCAAAGTCTTGCCAGAAAGAGTCAAACTCATGATTATCCGCTTGTTGTTTACATTCCAAGGTTTGAAATGCATGAGTTAATACAAGAATGGGAGAAAGTAATAATAGTTTTTTATTCATGGGATAATCCTCCTGCTTTGTAAAAACTAACGATTTAGATAACATATATATATTAAAAAGCATATTAAAACTTTCAAGAGGGCTTCTTGTCGTACAAAAAAAATGACTCTCAGCTACAAACAGAATTGATTTATGGTATTCACCCGATTGTGGAACTGCTCAAGGCAAAGCGTCGTAAATTATTGACCTTATATACCACTAAGCCTGAACCTAAAGCATGGTCGATTATTCAACCTCTGCTGCATCCTTCCACCGTTGTACGATATGTAACACGCGAAGCGTTACACAATACAGCACAAACAACTGACCATCAAGGTTTTGTAGGTTTTGCTGCACCGTATCAGTTCCGCAAAAAGCCATTTGAATCTGCAAAACAAAAATATCTTTTAATGCTCGATGGTATTCAAGATCCACGTAACTTAGGGGCCATTCTACGTACCGCGTTTTGTACCGGTGTTGATGGGGTTATTATAACCAAGAAAAATTCTGCACCGCTTGAAGCTGTTGCTTTAAAGGCTGCGGCAGGTCTTGCTGAATATCTTGAAATTATTGAAGCTCCTTCAGCAAAAGCAGCTGTGCAAGAACTCAAGCAGGCTGGATACAACATGTATCTAGCGACGGTAGATAAGAGTAAATCTGCGCACGATATTGAATATAAAGAACCATTGTGTTTGGTCATCGGCAGTGAAGGTGCGGGGATATCTTCTGAGATTCTAGGATCAGGTACTCATATAACCATTCCACAACGCAAGGCAGATGTTTCATATAATGCTTCGGTCGCAGCAGGAATTTTGTTATTATTGATAAGTAGCAAGTGTCACAAGCTGGGATAATTTCGTTTCAAGGATGGTTATGAATAGATATTTATATTTCGTTGTAGTTTTGACATATTGT
>CAZJQM010000012.1:0-13387 GCA_964548355.1 uncultured Pseudomonadota bacterium | reverse complement strand
CAACGTATTGAAGCATTATATTCTTTTAAGCGACTTTCACATGCTGGGTTCTGACACCATCCTGCGCGTGCTACAAAAGGGCTTTTTTCGAATTTTGGGCCAAACTCTACAAGTTTTTCAGCATTATGAATCATAGCATCACGACGCTCTTGAGCGCGCTTAAAAAGATTAGCTTGAAGTTCATCAAGACCCATAAGTACTTCTTGCTCAAAATGATCTAAGACAACAGGTTTTTTTGTTGATGTTAAACGGTTGGCCATAATGAATTGATTTTTTTCTAGATCTTTTGGCCCAATTTCTATACGCAATGGAACGCCTTTAAGCTCCCAATGGTAAAATTTAGATCCAGGTGAAGAATGCTCATCAGAATCTACATACACGCGTATTCCTTGCTTTTTTAGCCGTTCTTCTATCATAGCAGTCGTTGCCTTGAGCGCAGCATTATCAGCATCTTTTTTAAATATAGGAATGATAACAACTTGAATAGGAGCAACACGTGGAGGTAATACAAGACCTTTTTCATCACCATGTGTCATAACAACAGCGCCCACCAAACGGGTGGTCACTGCCCAGCTGGTCAAATATGGATACGCAAGTTGACCTTCACGATTTTGAAATTTCATATCAAATGAATGTGCAAAGCTCTGAGAAATAAGATGTGAAGTTCCCATCTGCAATGCTTTGCCATCTGGCATAATCCCTTCAAAAGTGCAGGTCTTATCTGCCCCTGGGAATTTTTCCTGCTCAGATTTAACACCACTTATAACAGGTATCGCTAAGTAATTTTCTGCTAAATCAACATACTCGTTCAGCATGAGATCAACTTCAGCCAAAGCTTCTTCTAAAGTTTCATGAGCCGTATGTCCTTCCTGCCAAAAGAATTCGCTGGTGCGCAAAAACGGTCGCGTTCTCATTTCCCAGCGTATTACATTTGCCCACTGATTAATTTTAAGTGGCAAATCACGCCACGATTTAATCCATCGAGCAAACATATAATGGATAATTGTTTCAGACGTTGGACGTATAACATACGGCTCTTCTAGTTCCTTGCCCCCCGCTACGGTTACTACTGCAAGTTCTGGAGAAAAACCTTCTACATGCTTTGCTTCACGCTCAATAAATGACATAGGTATCAAAAGAGGAAATATAGCATTATGATGGCCAGTATTTTTAATTTTCTTATCTACAATATCTCGTATATTTTCCCATAGGCTTGTGCCATAAGGACGAATAACGATACATCCTTTAACCGGTGCTTGATCAGCAAGTTCTGACTGAAAAACAATCTCGTGATACCATTCTGGGAACTGAGTTTTAATATCAGGCAATTTATTCATGAAATGTGAAGCCTTATGTTTGAATTACTGGAATTTTAACCACAACTATACTAAAGTGAGCAAAAAAGTAAAAACTAAGGAAGCTATGAAGCATGCAAAGGTGGCGATTATCGGAGCTGGATCTGTAGGAGCAACAACAGCTTTTTCTCTTATTTTGCGCAATCTTGTATCTGAAATATTAATTGTGGATATAGATACTAAACGATGCAAAGGCGAAGTAGCTGATCTTGCCGATATATTGTCCTATTCAAGCAGTTCTGTTGTTCGTTCGGCTTCGTTTAAGGAAGTACACGATGCAGATATCATTATCATAGCTGCTGGGCAACGTCAAAAACCAGGACAAACGCGTCTAGAACTACTTAAAGCAAATCAAACTGTTATTAAAAATATTGTAGCTTCATTACAACCATTAAGTCCTGATACCATACTCATCATGATTACTAATCCTGTCGATATATTGACTCATCTCGTTTACAAAACATCAGGACATCCTGCCCATAAAATTATAGGCTCAGGAACTTTGCTCGATACTCGTCGACTATGTCGCATGCTGGGCAACTCACTACACATCAGCGAAAGTTCAATTCAGGCATACGTTATTGGTGAACATGGAGACGATCAATTTGTTGCATGGTCAACAGCTTCAGTTGCAGGACGACCTATCGCAACTATAGATTCAATTGCGCATCAACAACTTAAAACTTTTGAACAACAAGCAAAAAATGAAGCATATGAAATTATTAACTGCAAGGGAGCTACCTATTATGGTGTCGCTACATGCGTTGCGCAGATGTGCGAAGCTATACTTTATAATCAATGTTTGGTTTTACCAGTTTCTTGCTATATTAAAGAGCTGGATGTGTGTTTGAGTATGCCAACAGTTTTAAATGAACAAGGCATTGCAAAAATTATAACAATACCATTGAATGAACAAGAGCAACAACAACTCCAAACTGCTGCGCAAAAATTAAAAGAGGCATATAAAGCTATTAAATAACGAGGAACATATGAAGAAGATACAAACAATACTCACACTATGCATATTCTACTCAGGAATTGTTCATACTCATCCACTTATCTCTCGAAACAAACGTTTAGAAGGTGAAAATCAATCTATGGAATTAACTAATAAAAAATGCCAACCATGCGAAGGTGGCGTCGATCCATTATCAGTTCAACAAGAAAATGAATTCCTTGTACAAGTTCCTCAATGGCAGATCGATAGAGAAGATATACACAAAATAACAGCAGAGTTTAAATGGAAAGATTTTAAACAAGCAATGCAATTCGTAAATCTAATAGCAGATATTGCAGAAGAAGAAGGTCATCATCCCAACATAGCCATACTTTATAATCACGTTATTCTCGAGCTCTATACTCATGCGATTAAAGGGCTTTCAGAAAACGATTTTATTCTTGCAGCAAAAATTGATAAAGCGGTAAAAGATTTGAAATCAGCATGAGAATACTGTTCTTATTTATATTATTACATTGTTTGATCACTCAATGCGTTATTGTCATTGATCCTGGACATGGAGGCATGTTTGATGGAGCAAAAGGTATTTATATTTTAGAAAAAAATATCAACCTCATTATTGCACTCAAAGTTGCTGAACTTTTAAAACAACATGCATTTTCGGTAGTATTAACACGCTCAGAAGATATTCATCTTGATAGCGATTTATTAGAAGATTTAAAAAAAAGAGCCGCACTAACCCAACCTACCGATATCTTTGTATCAATACATTGCAATTCCAACAGAAATAAACTCAAACGCGGTTATGAGCTATATGTTCCCTTGCATGACACATTTTCTGTACAATCTTATGTGCTAGCGGCACATATTCATCATCATTTCGCTCATATACTAGATAATCTCTATGGCGGAACTCTAGGTAATTTAAATCTGTATGATCAAGGTATTAGAGCTGCAAAATTTAACGTACTCATGCATTCAAAATGCCCTAGCGTATTAATAGAGATGGATTATCTTTCATGTCCAATTATTGAACAAAAATTAATGACATCAGAATATCAAGACAAGCTGGCACGAGCCATTACACAAGGGATTGTATATTATCTTGCTCATTGTTAATAAGTTATTTTTCTAAGATTTTTTCTAACAAATAACGATCTTGAAATTCGTTGCCATTCAATCGAATGTATTTTTTAAGTTCTCCAACTTTACAAAACCCTAATTGCTCATAAAAGTTAAGCGCTATTGGATTCTTTGCATTTACTGATACTTCTATCCTCATTATGTGAGGATCGTTGGTAAAAGCATTGAGTAAGGTTGTAACAAGACTTTTGTGAATTTCTAGATTATTGCGATATGCCTCTGCCACATACAATGATGTAATTGTAGCACGATGATTAATTGAACGTCCCTGGTGCAATATGCCATTCACCATGCCGCACAATATCCCATTATCTTCTGCAAAAAATAGATATTGTTCATGAATGTTTTTTAATTTATGTTGCCAAAGAATATCTTCAAATGCAGCTTCTTGATCATAATCACTTTGAAAGGCAATTTTAGGGTGCTCAGATAATGCTTGTAATCGCAATGTTTTATACTCTCTCCATCGCGATGGATCTAATTGTATGATATCCATGCCTACATCCTACGTTATCGCGCAATATATCCTTGACGCAATTCCTCTTGATAGAACATATAGAGCCCTATAAATACAAAAAATGTCGTCATAAAGAAGTCCCAAGAAACTGTTTCTCCCAAAAAGATCCACCCTAAAACAGCAGCAAATAATGGTGCTGTAAAACCGGCAAATGAAAGCAACGTAGCGCTATATCGTTTGAGCAATACGCTATAAAAATTTGAAAACACAATGTTAGAAACAATGATAATAAGTAATGTGTAATATACAAAAGGCACAAGTTCTTTAACAGGAGATGGTGACCAGCCTTCAAGAAAAAATGATGTAATAAATGCAAGTAACCCACCGCCAAGCATGCCTACGCCATTAACCATTACAGAAGAATAAGCATGGTCTTTTACCAATTGGCGTATCAAAACCCATCCATATACTGAAGATACAACAGCCAAAAGCATTATAAGCTCTGACCATGAAAGAAAAGAATTATCAATAGACTGTTCAGCTACAGGTGCTGGAGCCATGAGCACTGGCAAAAAGCCAACGCATCCAATTAAAAGCCCCATCCATTTTTTAAGTGTCATTTTTTCATGAAACCATAAATACGAAAACAGAGCTGATAAAAAAGGACTCAGATCATATAAAAGACATGCTTTCGCCGAAGTTAAATGTTGCAATGCAACAATATCAAATACGTATGCACAATAAATATAAAAAATGATGACTTGTGCAAATAAATACCAATGATGCTTCGGAATAATAATGCGCTTGTTATACATAGAATAATAAGTCAGCAATGCTGCTCCAGCTAATGTCATACGCGCACCCGTAAAAAAGATTGGGCTCACGAACGACAATGCTGCCTTGGAAATAGTAAATGTACTAGCACAAATAAGATATAAGAGAGCAATTAACAACATTAAATTCTACCTACTCTAACAGTAATCATCTTATCCAATGAAAGGACTTTTCGAGCAGCTTCTTTCACCTGATCAAGTGTGATTTTTTTAATATCAGCCATGCGGTGCATATAGTAATCAAATGGTAAATTGAAATGATTTAATACCAAGAGCGCTGAAGCTATTGCTTCATTAGAAGAATACCAATCTACATAATCGTAGTTCATACCAGTTTTTGCTTTTTGCAAATCTTCTTCTGTAATTGAATCAATAACTGTATTGATGACACCTGTTATTAAATCTTCAGCCATAGACAATTGATTAACTGATACTTGTGTGCTTACTATTACTCTACCTTTCTGTTTACCACAGCTTCTTGCCAACGAACCGTCAATATAATAGAAAATGCCATGTTTTTGGCGTAATTGATAAAGCTTAGAGTTGAGTCCTTGAGCAAAAATCGAATCAAATAATATCAATTTATGATAATCAGGATCATGACGATCAACTGATAAACCTGCGTACGTCAATACAACTTGATCTCGATTCATAGAATAATCGATAGTTGTTGATTTAATCGGAGCCAATTCAGGGTATTTAATATCCTCAAATTCACACCCTTGCCATTTGCCAAGAGTTCTATCCAATACTGTATGGAGCGTATTGTCATCAAAATCACCGACTATTGATACTGTTGCATCACGTGGCGTAATAACTTTTTTGTGAAGATCGTTACACTGCTGCGTGGTTATTGAATTAATAACGGCCTCATCAGCCATTTGCGATATTCCGTATGGGTGATTTTTATAGAGATTTTCAGCAATTATTTTATTAGCCATAGCATGTGGAGAATCGAACATATCTTTATATGAAGCTATCGCCCAGTTTTTTATTTTATCTAATGCAGATTGCTCAAATAGCGGAAAAGAAAGAATTTCGTTGAGCAGCTCAAGACCTTTTTCTAAATCTTTCTTTAATAACGTCATACTGACGTCGCCTGGACTTATTGCTAATGAAATACCACGTGACTCTAATTCATAAGCCATTTGAGCAGCAGTATAACGTGCCGTCCCTTCACGCATCATGTCGCACATCATTTGATATAGGCCCGGATAATCTGTACATGCATCGCTTTTGGCTTTTAAATCAATTTTAATAGCAATCATAGGAATATTAGTACGCTTGTAGGTAACCAGCTTAAGACCATTAGCCATAGTGGTAACCGAAGGCATTGGTATCCAAGGAGTTGGTTCTTGAGTATGCACCTTATGTGCGTATGAAACTGATTCAACTTCAGATTTTCGTTCACGATCTTTTAGAAACTGTTCATCTTCTTTATCAGATTGTCCTTGTAATAATGCCCATTCTTGCCTTTGTTCTCCATTCATAGGGAGCACAGAACCAACATTTACTTTGCTCTTACTAAAATATTGAGTAACAAATGCCTTAATATCTTCAGCAGATGGCCTTTTGCCCTTGAGAAACTCGTAAAGATAGTTTTCATCGCCTCGCGCCCAATAATAGTGACCAACACTATAGGCTTGAGAAAAATTATTTTCATAAAAATGATACATATTCTTTTGTATATTGATGATTGCCATAGCAAGCTCAGCCTCTGTCGGACCCTGACATGCAAGTTCATCAAGTTCTTGTTGAATGGTATCAATAATCAATTGCGCATCCCCATCCTTTTGTGGTTCAAAACGAATGAAATAAATACCATGGTCAAAGTTACCTAAAAAGAAGCCATTAATATCATTTACTATTTTGAGCTCATCAAGCAGCTTTTTTACCAAGCGAGAGCTTTTGCCACCAACAAGAATATTTTCAACTACAGAAAACAAATAATCATCGATTTCTCGCAACCCAGGTATTACATATGCCAGTGTATACATCGACTTTTGCACATCACGGTATAATGTCACCTTGTGCTGAGATAAATCTTTATTATAGTAAAATTTCTTAGAGACATATGTCTCATCCTTTTTAATATGCCCAAAGTGCTGTTCAGCTAATGCAAATACTTCTTCTGATTTCACGTTTCCAACAACAATAAGCACCGCATTATTAGGCACATAATGCTTTTTATAAAATGTTTTCAGACCTTCTTGATTGATATTCCAAATATCTTGTTTATAGCCAATAATAGGATAATGATAAGGATGATCTTCAAAAATAGTAGAAACCATTTTAAAAATGAGCGTTCTAAAATACTGATCACGAATCATTTTTAATTCTTGGATAACGGTTTTAAATTCAGCATTGAGAAGATCTTGTTTGAATGTACAGTTGTTCATGCAATCGGCCAGAATAGGCAAAGCTTCTTTCCAGTGTTGTATTGGAAAGTTAAATACATAAGCAGTGGTATCAAACCCTGTCATAGCGTTAAAATCACCTGATAACTTATCAGTTGTAGCATCTATATCAGTTTCTGTAAGATTTTCTGTACCTTTAAATTCCATGTGTTCTAAAAGATGAGCTAGGCCTTTCTCATGAGTTTCTTCGTGTACGGAGCCAACATTAACGTGAACTTGAATTGCTACTTTTTGATTAGTTTCAACTTCGCGGACTAACACCGTAAGCCCATTATTCAATACTTTTTTGAAAACGGGAAGTTGATCTTGCTTAGCATTAATACTGATGAATGAGATTATGACCGCTAACAGACAATAATTGAATTTCATTATTCACCTCTGGCACAAAATAATTATGAGCCCAATGTAGCCTGGAATAGTTTTGAAGGCAACTCTCTAGAGTGCTTTTTGATCTTTATTAAAAAAGATGGGAAGCATAGATAGGCAAGCAAAGAGTATTAAGATCAGCATTGTTTTAAAAGAAAGAATATCACTAACATTCTCAAGCAATACTAATTGTTGTCCTGCAGCAGCAAAGACCGACGTGCCAGGTAAAATACCAATAGCTGTTGTCCAGATAAATGTCCATAATGTCAGTTGAGTAAGGCCAGCCAAAGGATTAATAATAAAAAAAGGCATAACAGGAATGAGCATTAAGGCGAGCATATAACTCGAACCATTCTTTTTAAATGCCTTGTTAAATGAGGCTACATAGCCACCATATTTTTTCTCAATTACATCACGCAAAATATAGCGAGCAGTAATAAAAGCTATAACTGCTCCGGTTGTAGCTGCACAACAAACAAAAATTGTTGTCGGGAGTATGCCAAAAAAAGCTCCTCCTCCTATGGTCATAATACCTGCAGCAGGAAGCGCTAATGCAACCAATGATGTGTATGTTAACATGTATATAAGAACAGATAAAAAATAGTTGTGCAAAACTAAACTACGCAACATTTCTTTGTGTATCTTGATATTTTCAAGTGTTAAGTAGCCTGGTATACGAAGCAGATATATCACTGCAATAACAAACAGCAGTACAGCTATACACAAACGCTTTCGATTTAATGTGGATACCACTCTGCCTCACTTGCATTATAAAACATCAGGTTCGTTAAGTTCTTCATAGTAGTAAAGATATAAAGCTGCAAATACAATAACCGCTGAAATATAAAAATGCCAGGTCACTGTTTCATTGAGCCATAGCCATCCGAAAAATGCTGTAAAGAAAGGAGAACTAAAGCCAACAAATGTCATAAAAGTTGCAGAATGTTTTTTAAGCAAATATCCATATAAATTATAACAGATAATGTTAGAAACAAGCGTTAAGAGAATAATCCAAATCCAGAATTGATTCCAACATGTTACTGGCCATGGGCACCATGCTTCGAAAAAGAATGATGTTATGAGTGATAATAGTCCACCAGCTAACATACTTATCCCATTGGCTGTAACTGCCGAATAATGCATTTTTACTAATTGCTTCATTGCTATCCAACCATATACGGTCGCAACAGCAGCACCTAACAAGGCAAATTCAGGCCAAGAAATAAAACTAATCCCACCTACTGATGCTTCTGGTGCTGAATCGTTGAGCAAAATAGGTACAAAACCCAGGAATCCAATAACTAATGCAATGCATTGAAGCATGGTCATTTTTTCTTTGAACATAAAATAAGAAAGTAATGCAGCCACAAAAGGAGAAAGATTATATAAAAAACATGCTTTTGCTGCAGTTAGATATTGCAATCCCCAAAATTCTAAAACATTGGTTAAATAAACGTTAAAAATAGTTAATGAAATAAGAGGCCATATATATTTGCGGCTCATGACTATTGGCTGCTTTTGAATATATTGATAAACAAGTAACAGCAGGCCCGCAATAATCATACGTGTAGCAGTAATAAATATGGGACCAGAATATGCCAATGCCAGCTTGCCAAAAATAAAACTTAATGAAAAAAGTGCATGTAATAATAATGATAATAACATTCTTTTACTCCCTTTTTTTGTTAACTATGTTGCATCGACTCCCATAATTGTGTCTGCTGTTCACGTTCATGCTCAAGTTGCTTTAACTCGTCTATTAATCGAGTATATTCAGATGATCCATAATTATGCTGTGCAATCTTTAAATGATATTCACTGATTGATTGTGATATTTTCTCTATTTTGTTTTCAAGTTTTTTAATAGTCTTTGACCGCTCAAAATCTTCTTTCGAAGAGGATTGTTTAGCTTCTATATGTAGCTGATTGTGCTTCACTTCTTGCTTTATAGTAGATTGTTCTTTTTGATACACAAACGAATCGTAATTTCCTTCATAATGATACGCGCCTTGAGGTGTAAGTTCAATAATATCAGTAGCAAGTTCATTAACAAAATCACGATCGTGTGAAACAAACAAGATTGTACCAGGATATTCTTTGAGCGATTCTAGTAATATTTCTTTAGAAGTAATATCTAAATGGTTTGTAGGCTCATCGAGCATAAGGAAGTTAGCATCTTGCAACAAAACTTTAACCATTGCTACACGATTTCGTTCACCACCACTGAGTACACTGATTTTTTTTTGTGTGTCTTCACCAGGAAATAAAAAAGCTCCTAAGCATGCGCGTACTTCTGATTCTGTTTTTTTTGAACATGCATCTGAAACTTCTTGCAATATAGTTTTACGTTGATTCAAAGCACGTAATTGATCTTGTTCAAATAATGCAGATTTTACGTTATAACCAAATTCAATTGAACCTTGTTGTTTTGGATATATGCCAGCAATAACATTAAACAATGTCGTCTTACCAACACCATTGGCTGCAACTAATGCAACTCTTTGTCCTCGCTCAATTTCAAAGTTCACATTGTTGAATATACGATTCTCTCCAAAGGCAAATGCAAGATCCTTAACTTTAAGAACTACTTTGCCAGATTGTTGCATGGCACCAAATCTCAAACTAATTTTCTTTTTATGCTCAACCGGAGCTTCTACTCGCTCAATCCTTTCTAAAGACTTCACCATACTTTGCATGCTTTTTGCACGGCTAGCAGAAGCTTTAAATCTATTAATAACTTCTTCTTTACGCTTAATATCTTTTTGTTGTTGTACATATGCCTCCCACTGCAATTGGCGTACAGCTTGTTTTTGTACAACATACGATGAGTAGTTACCTTTATACATGGTCCCTTTACCACGCTCTAATTCAAAGATATTGGTACACAATTCATCTAGGAAGTATCGCTCGTGGCTCACTAATAGGAAACCAAATGAGGATGTTTTTAAAAATTTTAAAAACCATTCTTTTGCAAAAATATCTAAATGGTTTGTTGGTTCGTCAAAAAGATAAAAGTCTGCTTTTTGTATGAGAAGCTTTGCAAGAACTAATCGCATCTTCCAACCAACACTGAGCGATGCAACGGGTGCGTTCATTTTTTCTTGTGTAAAACCTAATCCTGCCAATATTCTTTGTACTTGTGCACGTTCAGCATCAACATCGTAATGCTCCAACTTTTCACAGATATCTGCGTAAGTATTAAAAACATGCTCGTCAGTAGAACCTTCTTCAATTAACGTTAATAATTCTTGTTCTTGTTCTTTTAATGATGCTAAAGCTTCCAGCGCTGTCAAAGCTTCTTCAAGAACAGATTTATCTGAAAGCAAAACTACTTCTTGAGGCATATAAGCTAGTTTCTTTTTATTGAGTATAGCTACGCTTCCTTCGTCCAATTTTATACTGCCAACAATAACTTTAAATAGTGTTGATTTTCCAGAACCATTGTCGCCAACAAGTCCTATATGTTGATCATCATTAAAAGTCGCAGAAATTGAATCGAATATTTTTTGCGAGCCATATGAAAGGCAAATATTACGCAGCTGAATCATTGTTAATCCGTGTGATTACTATTGAATTGAACTGTATCATCGATAATTTTTATACGTTGAATGGATATGGCTTTACCGGAGCTGGAATCAACCTCAATAATAACGCCACTCAATAATGCAGGAGCTTGTGTTTCAACAACAAACTTATGGGGCATTTGAGTGATAAAGTTATTAACAATAGGCTCAATTTTCATCCCAATCATCGAATGCAAAGCTCCGCACATACCTAAATCTGTAATAAATGCAGTGCCATGGGGCAGAATTCGCTCATCTGCAGTTTGAACATGCGTATGTGTTCCAACAACCCCTGAAACACGCCCATCAAGGAAATGGCCCATAGCCATTTTTTCAGAGGTGGTTTCAGCATGAAAATCAACAAAAATAATATTAGTCTTATGAGCCAAGTAGGTAAGAATAGATTCAGCAGTTTTAAAAGGACAATCTACATGCTGATGCATAAAGACACGACCCTGCAGATTAATGATACCAACCATATGCCCTGCAGCAGTAAATGTGGTAACACCTACGCCAGGACACAATGATGGAAAGTTTGCAGGACGTAATAGGTCCTTATTATGGATCAAGTAATTATAAATGTCTTTCTTAGCCCAAATATGATTGCCAGATGTTATAACATCGGCACCATTGTGCTTAAAAAATTGAACGATGCGTGCGGTTATCCCTTTGCCATCAGAGCTACTATTTTCCCCATTAACAACTATGCCATCGATCTGGTATTCAACTTTAATAGCATTAACGTGTTTTTGAAAAACAGCACAACCTAAGGGACCAACAACGTCGCCGACAAATAAAATGCGTAATCCTTTTTTCATGCTTACCTTGCGTATTCGACAACGCGTTTTTCTCTGATAACGTTTACCTTAATTTGACCAGGGAAGTTCATTTCTTTTTCAATGCGTCGAGCAATTTCACGCGCTAAGATAATTGATTTTTCATCATCCAAGAAATCTTCTTCAACAAGAATACGGACTTCACGTCCCGCTTGAAGAGCAAATGCTTTTTTAACACCTTCAAATGAGGATGCTATTTCTTCAAGTTTTTCTAATCTTTTCACATATGCTGTTAATGTTTCACGACGCGCACCAGGGCGTGAGGCAGAAATAGTATCTGCAATAACAACAATAGGACCATAGATCGAAGTAAAGATAACCTCTTCATGGTGGGCAGATATCGCATTCACAACAAGAGGATCTTCGCCACAACGTTTGGCAATATCGCCACCAATAATAGCGTGTGGACCTTCTACTTCTGCAGTAACGGCTTTACCTATGTCATGAAATAGTCCTGCACGTAAAGCAAGATTACCGTCAAGCCCAAGTTCTTGAGCTATCATGCGTGCAAAAACACCTACTTCTTTTGAATGTGCTAATACGTTTTGAGTAAAGCTTGTTCTAAAGTGAAGCTTACCAAGCAACGTAACAATCTCAGGATTTACGCCCTGAAGATTAAATTCTAAAACAGCCTCTTTACCATATTCTTGGATAGTATCTTCAATTTCTTTTTCACATTGAGCTACTGTTTCTTCGATACGGGTTGGGTTAATACGGCCATCGGCAATTAATTTTTCTAATGAACGTTTTGCAATTTCACGACGTATCGGATTAAATCCTGAAATAGTAATAATTTCAGGGGTCTCTCCGATTACAAATTCCATACCGGTTGCCATTTCAAGGGCTTTAATATTTCTACCTTCTTTACCGATAATACGGCCCTTCATTTCATCATTAGGTAGATGTACAACACCTGAAGAATGTGGAGCTACTTGATCGGCAGTGTATCGCTGCATTGCGCCAACTACGGTTTGTATGGCTTTTTCTTTAGCTGTTTCTCGAGCTTCTTCTTCTACCTTCTGAATCCATTTTTCACTTGATAGCTTAACTTCAGCTTCTAAGGTCTCATTAAGATTCTTTTTAGCTTCCTCAACAGTCATGCCACTGACTTTTTCAAGCTTAGCGACCAGTTCACTATAGAGAGATTTAAGTTTAGTTTCGTTAGCACGAAGCATATCGCTCATGCGCGTTAAATTACGTTCTTTTTGCTGCAATTCACGTTTAAGCTCCTCAAAGCGCTGTTCTTTGCTCTCTAGGGCTTCATATTTTTCGTTGAGTCTACTTTGAGCACGCTCCATTTCCATACGATCGCGCTTAATTTCAAGCTCAAACTCTTGGCGCTTTTTATAAAGCTCATCTTTGATCTTTAAAAAAGCTTCGCGACGTTCAGTTTCCATGTCGCGTTTTGCGTTTTTCCACTTATCTTCAGCTTCAAGCAATAGCTTATTAGCTAATGAGA
>CAZJQM010000011.1:0-13534 GCA_964548355.1 uncultured Pseudomonadota bacterium | reverse complement strand
TTTGAAAAATACTGTCGATTGAAATATAAAGACTTCAAAGGATATGGTGATAAGTATATTTTTTCCTTATTTTTCAAAAAGGCTAATGCGGAAATTGAACAAATACAATATTTTATAGAATATTCCAAAAATCTTGAAAGCTGGCATTTAGGATTCTTTTTTAGAATCAACCCAGAACGCAGAGAAGAAGCAGCATTAAGAATAGCCAAACTACAACGAATGAAAAAATTATTTGGCGCATGGCTTAAAGAAAATAAGCCGAATATCGCAAGCTTTCATCCCTTGGTTGAACTCATTGAGCAAAGTTAGCGATAAGAATATAATGAGATCTATGAAAAAAATACTCATATTGATTACCTGTTTGTCTTCCTTATTAATTTCATATCAAGCACAAGCTTATGTGCCACAAGAAGGGTTTCTTGCAGGCACACTTGTAAGAACCCCTGATGGTTATAAACCAATCGAAGAACTTAAAATCGGTGATGCAATAATCGGAGAAGATTGTATCCCCAAAATAGTTCTTGAAGTTTCTAGAATGCCAATTACTGAATACATAAAGATTTCGTTGGGCAATGAAACGATTTGTGCAGCATTAGACCAAAAATTGTATTTGGCCCAAGAAGGAATCTGGATCACAGCTCAAGATATAACCGCATCTCATTGGCTTCTAGGAAGTCCAGACGTTTATTTCCCGGTTCATTTAATAGAAAAAATAGATCAAGAAACAGAAGTTTATGCTATTGGCGTACAAGATCATACGTTCTATGTAACACACCGTCACATATGCGCCCACAACATGTGCACTGCAACACTACCAACAATTACCATTGGATCCATTATTGCTGTAAATCCCGTGCTTGCGACAATTGGTGCTACAATTGCTCTTGCAACTATTGGAATGGCGATATATGAAAAATCAAATCAAACCAATTCTCAGGCAAACAATAGCTCTAATCATTTACAAGAACGCTTTTACTTCGAAAAAAGAAAGCAAGATTTAACCCGCTTAAAACAAGAGTTTGTAACTATCAAACAAGGACTTGAACTTATAACAGCAGCTTATAGAAATAATGCGCATAATTTTACTTATAGATTTTTACACCAACTACAAATACCAGACATATCGCGTAGTTCACAACCATCCGCTTCACAAGAATTACAGCTCAATGCCCAACAAAAAGAAGATTTAAGAGAACTCCGTGAATTAGAGCTAGAACAACTAGAAGATCAGATTGTAGATTTGCAACTGAGTTTAATTTTCCATTTCAGTGAGCTCATTTCCCGCACACATCAGGCACAAGAAAAGGTTAATACTCAAGTAATTCCAACAAACAATCTTGTTCACTTTTGGAATAATAACTCTCATAATTTATCTCAAGATGCAGCAATTAATCACCAAGAAAATCTATTATTGCACGAAGATTTATTGGATGATCTAGGTCTAAGAAACCAAGAACTCAAATTCGCTATTACTTATTATAAAATTCCCTCTAATGCTAAGATCATAAAAGATACAACAAATCTCATGAATATTCTTGATGATGAAGAAAAAAATATTAAAGAAACTGAAATATACGTTGGCCAACAAAAGAAAATTATTGAAGAAAACCAGCAATTTAATCAACGAAATTTAGCCCGTCATAATATAGCAGTCAGAAACCTTACTGATAACATTAAAGCTAAAATAAAAAAAGAACGGGAACAACAAAAAACCCAAGAGCTTAAAGAAGCTGAACTAAGAAAAGCTGCTATACCAACAGGTCCCAATGATCCGAAACAAGATAATGAAAATGATTTTTTTAAAAAATTAAAAGCACGCGCAGATAAAAAAGCAAGGTCAATTCGTTTTGGAAAAATGTATCGAGATCCTATTACAAAATTATGGTGGAGTAAAGATAGAGGTGATCATGGTGGCTCTTGTTATAAAGTATTTAAAGCAGGAGCAAAAGGTTTTGAATGGCAATTTGATGCAGATGCTTTTGGTAAGGAAGTTTTGGAGAAACACAAAGGACCTGTAGGGACTTTTATTCCTTATAAAGAGGTAATATTTTAATCATGGACCATAGAACAATAAAGCGACTTTCAGATTTAAATGAAATTATTGAAGCTTACATCCAACCTTCTGATAAAAATGATATTAAATATCATAATATGTGGGCAATAACATTAGATGATGACTTGATATTAAAGATAGGCATCAATGATCTTTCGAAATTTTTATCTGAGCTTTTGGACAACCGTCGCATGCAATTACGACAATTAAATCTACCAGCAATTTTTTATTTTTGGTTTGATCTGCAAGCACTACAGTTGCGTTTTAATATTTTAACAGGAAATGATATTTCATTACCTTTTGGCTGTAAGGTTCATAGATTGAATTCTCCAATGCCAATCCTAGAAGATTATCTTACAACAGCTCAAACTGTGGCCAGAGAAGGCGACATCGTAGAGTATTTAGATATAGATGACCAAGATGATGAAAATGAGAAAGAATATATATTGGACGTATATGTTAAACTACTTCCTTCTTGACCTTCAACGTCGGGAACAAGATCACATCTTTAATTGATGTTGTATTGGTTGCAAGCATGGTTAAGCGATCAATACCTACACCTACACCAACGGTTGGTGGCAATGCATATTCTAGTGCATGTACATAATCAGCATCGTAGCGATGAGCTTCAGCGTCTCCACCGGCATATGCTTTTAACTGATCTTTAAAACGCTCGGCTTGCTCAAATGGATCGTTAAGCTCATTAAAGCCATTGGCGATTTCCATACCAGCTACAAACAGTTCAAAGCGTGCTGCAACTGCATGATTTTTAGGATCGCGTTTGGATAAAGGGGAAATTTCTATAGGCAGATTTACGATATAGGTTGGTTGGATCAAATGATGTTCTGCAAGCTTTTCATACAATGCAAAAATCTTAATATGTAAGGAGCTGTCTTTTACTACATTGAGTTGATTGTTTTTAAGTGTTGCATCGATATTCTTTTCAGAAATATCTGTAGCAGATACATTACCGTATTTGAGCAATGCTTCATACGGCGAAAGACGTTCAAATGGTTTTTCAAAATCAATAATGCGATCGCCGTAGGGAACTTGCAAAGAACCGTTCACATGCTTAATGATGTTTTGAATCATCAACTGCACAAAATCCATAATGAAATGATAATTCTGATATGCCATGTAAAATTCAAGCATGGTAAATTCAGGATTATGACGTGTAGACACACCTTCATTTCTAAAGTTTCTATTTATTTCATACACACGGTCAATGCCGCCAACTACTAAACGCTTCAAATATAATTCCGGCGCAATACGCAAGAACAAATCCATGTCATATGCATTATGATGCGTTACAAAAGGACGCGCTGCAGCACCCCCAGGAATCGGATGCAACATCGGCGTTTCGACTTCTATAAAATCTGAATTGTTTAAATAGGTACGAATCTCTTGGATAATCTTTGAACGTTTTTTAAATTTGTCGCGGCTTTCTGGTGAACTGATCAAATCTAAATAACGCTGACGATAACGCACTTCAACATCAGTCAATCCATGGAATTTTTCAGGCAATGGGAAAAGACATTTGCTCAGCAGCTCAAAGTCTAAAACCTTAAGCGTCACTTCCCCTGTTTTCGTTTTAAACGGAGAACCTTTGATCCATACGATATCGCCAATATCGATCATATGCTGGAAGAATTTAAACTTTTCTTCACCCAACACATCTTGGCGAATATAAAGCTGAATTTTTTCTGTGCGGTCTTGAACATGCCCGAATGCAGTTTTACCATGCCAGCGCAAAGAAACAAGGCGACCGGCGACAGTATTAATATCAGATTCACGTTCTGGTGAATAATGAAGCAAAATATCTTTTGCGGTGGTAGAGACTGGTTCTGCTGGCGCCCAAGGTTCAATACCCTTCGCGCGTAATTGTTTAACTTTTTCAAGCCTCACATGATGTTCGTCGTGTTCAGACAAGGGAGCTGTAGGATGTGTATTTTCGTTCATAAAGTACTATATATGCTATGTTTAATTAGATATGACTGTATTTAAAGGCTCATTATAGAGGATTCTTCTTTTTTTTCTAATACCTGGGACAAATAGCCTTGTTCTAATAAGTTAGCCAATGAAACAAAGAGAGATTCTGGCAAACTATCTAAACTAAACCAATCCCACTGGGAACATTTATCAGGCTCCAATAGTTGCGGAATTCCCTTGATATATTCGGCAAGCATAAAAATAGTAATATAATGTTTCTGTTCTTTGATGAAAAAATCATTGGTCACGGTTGCAAAACGTACATGGCCTAATTCAAGCCCTGTTTCTTCCAAAACTTCACGGCGCGCGCATTGTTCAAATGTTTCAAAAAATTCTAAATGCCCACCTGGTGGTGCCCAGGTAGCATTGCCATGAGTATTAGGGTCAGAGCGGCGGCCTAACAAGATCATGCCGTCTTTAACTATTAAAACCCCTACACCTACTTTGGGTCTTGTACTACCACAGCTCATTGCTTTCCACCCATACGTTCAAAGTTTTCATACACAGTTTCCCAATTCACTACATTCCACCATGCGGTAATGTAATCTGGCCTACGGTTTTGATATTTAAGATAATAGGCATGTTCCCAAACATCGATGCCAAAGATAGGTAAATTGCCATCAGACAGCGGAGTATCTTGGTTGGCAGATGATGTTACTTCTAAGTCACCAGCTTTATTTACTATCAGCCATGCCCAACCGCTACCAAATCTGCTTTTTGCCGCAGCGTTAAATTGATCTTGAAAAGCTTTGAAGTTGCCAAACTTGCTGTTGATTGCATCTGCTAATTTACCTTTAGGTTCTCCACCGCCATGCTTTTTCATCAATAACCAGAACATACTGTGGTTAGCATGTCCCCCGCCCATGTTACGAACAGCTGTTCTAATTTCTTGAGGTAGCTTGTCTAAATGCTTAAGCAATGCATCAATAGTTTTATGCTGCAAATCTGGGTGGCCTTCCAGCGCTTTATTAAGACCATCGACATATGCCTGGTGATGTTTATTGTGGTGAATTTCCATAGTCAGAGCATCAATGTGTGGTTCAAGAGCACCATAATCATAGGGCAGAGGAGGTAGAACAAATTTGGCCATACAATTAATCTCCTTAATTTTTATACATAGTAAATGATTTCATTTTTGCGAGCCATGTGCAAGCGTTCACGTGCTAATTTTTCTTTATAAAAATCATCTGCTTGCCATGCAACAAGATCATTTTGTAACTGGTTAATTTCGGAGCTCATTGCAGCAATCTCTTGATCTAATTTAAGATCTGCTGCTGTCAATTGACGCATAACTCGAATACCTTGTGCACCAAAAAGATACGTGCCCATAAAAATAACTGCTTCTAAAGCAAAAAAAGTTCTAAATAATGCGCGCTTTACTTGCTTCATAGTCCACCTTCTTTATCGCGTTTGATATCACGATGGTTCACTAAAAAGATTACTCCATCGCTCTTGCGCTTTGCAAGTTCCTCAACAAAGGCAACCGATCTATGCTTACCACCGGTGCATCCGATAGCAATTTGTATAAAATGGCGCCCTTCTTCATAGGATTTTTTAAGCGAGAAATAAAAGAACGAAACAAACTTTTGCCAATACTCTTGAACCTCAGGCTGTGTAAATAAAAATTCTTTTATACCATCATCAACACCAGTCAATGGCCGCAATGATTCAACAAAATGGGGGTTGGGTAATGAACGAATGTCATATACATAGTTACATTCTTGGGGCACACCGTATTTAAAACCAAATGAAGTTAAACTTACCACCATCGTTGGCTGCTCGCCAGGCGCAAAGGTTGTACGTACTAAATGACGAAGCTGGTGAATAGTAAAGTTCCCTGTATCGACAACAAGATCTGCAATATTGATTAATGGTTTTAATAATTGTTTTTCTTGCTCAATCGCATCTGGCAATGTCATTGCAGAAGCCAGTGGATGCTTTCTACGCGTTTCTTGAAATCGCTTTAACAGCTCTTGTGTTGTTGCTGTTAAAAAAAAGATGCGTACAGAGCCTACTAACTTTCTGAGCTCTGGGAAAATATTATTGAGAGTTTCAATCCCTGATCCGCTGCGCACATCAATACCAAGAGCAATTTTAGCATGTTTGTGCGGCGCAGAAATTGCGTGTTCAAAAAATGAAGGAATTAAAGCTATGGGTAAATTATCTACACAAAAATAGTCGATATCTTCCAGCGTTTTAAGGACACTGGTTTTTCCTGCGCCCGAGTACCCTGTAACAATCACAATATCAGATATCATTGATGCAAATCTTTCTTTATGAGACTGTTTAACGTTATCATCTGATTAATAGAACCATTTTCAGAAATTAAGTATAAGCAATTAGTTGAAAAAAGGAATTCCATGAAACGTATATTACCTATGCTTCTTGCTATCAGTAGTATATCTTCAATAACAACGGCTCCAACGCCTCAACCAAAATCTCAAGCTAACTCTGATGTCTTTGATAAAAACTTGTATGACTGGTCACGCGTATTTGCAGAAGTCTGCCACGTTGTAAAAGAAAAATATTACGTGAAAGATTTAAATCCTCAGGATGCGATGATCAGCGCTTTGAATTCATTTGTTCACCTTGATCCACACTCTATTTTTATGGATTCTAAAACATACAAACAGCTCCTGCAATCTGTGAGCGGTGAATTTTATGGTGTTGGTATAGCTATGGCACCTAAAGTTCCCGATGATGAGTTTTTAGTTGTTATCGACACTGTTCCAGGTGGGCCTGCTGAAAGTAAAGGTATTAAAGCTGGTGATAAAATTATTGATGTAGATGGCCATGCACTCAGAGGCATGACTACTGATGAAATAACCGCAAAACTTAAAGGGCCTAAAGGCACACCAGTTACAGTAAAAATCATACGTGACCATTATCCAGAACCATTGGTAATTACTATCACTAGAGACATTGTAAAAGAGCAAAACTCTTTTTGCTACCTTTTTAAAGAACCAAATGTGTGTTATTTAAATTTAACTACATTTGCACAAAACTCGGTTAATCAATTAGGCTCTCTGCTTAAAAAATCACAAAAGCAGCAGTACAAAGCAATCATATTAGACCTGCGCAACAATGGTGGGGGCTTGCTTAATTCTGCTATCGATATCGCGGAACTTTTTCTTGATAAAAATAGCTTAGTGGCAACTACTAAAGACCGTAATAATAAAGTAACTGAAGAATACAGAACTCATAAAGAACCTATTGCTTCCACAGCAACTCCCATTTTCATTCTGGTAAATGCTCATACCGCATCCTCTGCAGAAATTTTAGCAGGAGCACTTAAAGTTCATTCTGAAAAGCTCACACAACAGTAAGGCAATAAAAAACAAAACAAATTATTAGTATTTATTGTAGGAACACGCTCATTTGGTAAAGGATCGGTGCAAGAGCTTATCCCTATCGGTAATGATTGCGCTCTTAAACTAACAACGGCGCTGTATTATCTACCCAACGACATAACGGTACAAGGAATGGGTATTGAGCCCGATGTGAAGATTGAACAAAAATTACCGCCAACTGAACAAATGGTATGGGTTAATAATTTTTATGGTAAAGAAAGTGCTTTGAAAAATAGCATCAAGACAAATACTAAAGAAGATGATAAACACAAGGACAAAAAGAAACATCATAATAAGAAGCTAGATTCTAAAAAGAGCATGCAAGATAAAAGAAAAGAAATACTCGCACAAGATTCACAAATCAGAGACACCATCACCTGCATTAATATTCTTAATACCCATCAGGATAAATGGAAGAATAGAACTGATGCTATCAAGCTCATCAATTCTATTTTCATAACTGATGGTGAATTAACATTAGAAGAAATAGAAGCTTAGCTTTATTTAATTATTCTTCGCCACCATTTTGTTTGCTGGTCAATATAGAATACCAATAGTTTTTTCATCCGAGTTAGATAACCTATTCGTCTGGTCAAAGCCATGCGTCCATACTGATTTGCTGCTATTCTCTGTGCACGTTCTGCAGTTTCAATATTATTGTTTAAATGAATAAGAGTTCTTTTGGCACTAACAACAGATGGCTGAACTTGTAATATCAGCGCAAAAACCGTTTCATTATTCTTTGTCATAGGATGCGGATTTTCGAATGTATATTTTAATGCCGTGTCATTGGATGCATCTACCATGTTAACTAATAGTTTTCTTTCCTGACCATCATGTGCATGACTCAACAATAATTGAGCAGCTTCGATATTACCCCAATATGCGACCTTCATAAGGGGAGTCATATCGGACATTTCAGTCGATGGAATAATATTAGGCTTATTAATTTGTATTCCATTTAATAAAAGCTGTTTTAAAAGAAGCATTCTTCGTTTTTGTTGTTGTATATTATTCGGATCAAAATTTAATAATTGCACGAGTACTGTTTGACCACTTTGGGATCGCCCATTGATATTGCTATTAGGATGCTCAAGAGAAAGCTTACCTATTATATTAACACGGTCGACTCCTTCCCATTTAATTACTCCATCTAATTCTTGTTGCAAGGATCCGAGAATCTTTTTTCTTTGAGCAATGATCACCATACCTGCTTCACGAGTATGCAAAAATGTTTCCATGGCGTTAGAACTACGTGCAAGAATATTCACGCGTTCTTTTAATTCGGACAATGTTTTTGAAGATGATATATAATAGGACAATGTTTCAGCTTTAGGTCCATGCGGCAGCTCGGCAAGTCTATTTCTTGGCACATCTTTATATGATTTCACTGGTTGCTTTTTATTTTCTTGATGTGCTGTTTTTTTTGCCCACGCATTACATGGTAAACCTATGAGCAATACTGCAAAGAATTTCTTAAGACCCTTCATCACTCCCCCTCAATTTATTCTCTGATATGCATTGAACATAATAAAATGCAGTCTCAATTGTAAATAACTACCATGGTTATTTACCTTCTGCTCTATCCTTAATCAAATTATAAATCGTTACTGCATCCGTGTAATAAGAACCTTTGGCCCCACGTTGTTGAGCAGACACCAAACTTGCATGAGCTATAGTAAGCGCAGTTTCTTGTTTACTGCCCAAATACCGCACCTTAGATACATCAGCTCCAGAGCTTAGAAGCATTTTGACCATGTCAACATATCCCAATTGAACAGCAACCATTAAAGGAGTGGTGTCTATGTTGGTAGCTTGATTAACATCTGCTCCATGCATTATAAGATAATAAGCTACTGAAATATTATTTTTAGAAACAGCCCTTGCAAGAGGTGTTTCTCCCACTGCATTAGCCTGATTAACTAAAGCCCCAGAGTTAATTAAAAGTTCAATGAGCCTAAAACCTTCTTCTATATTCTTATTGACTTCTGAGGTTGCATCTATGACAAGATTTAGAATTGAATCATTATTCAACCCAAAACTACTATTAACACCGAAGACTCTCACATCAGGTATCACAGAAGGAGTTCTATTAAAAGAAGATATTTTTATAAAGAAATCGTATATAGCTTTTTGCAACGTACCAATCTTCGCACCACCCTTATTCATCTTGGCATCAAGTATTTCAATAATACTTTCAATATTTTTAACCATATCAAGATCTGGTGTATATGATGGAAGTTCTCGTAAGGCAAAAAGACGACTGTGGGCAAACCCAAGAGCTGTTATAGGTGGATTAGACTTAGTTTTAGCAAAAACATCTGCTCCGTTGTTAAGAAGCATTACACAAATATCTTTACGTCCTGATGATGCAGCATACATTAATGGGGTTTTACCATTTTTATCTGGTTGGTTCACATCTGCTCCATGTAATATTAAATAATATGCTGCCGCCATATTATCATTTAAAATTGCCATGTGCAGCGGAGTATTGCCCATCTTGTTAACTTTAGTCAGAGATACATCATTAGCGACCAGTAGCTGTATCAGGCGAAACCCCTCTTCTAAATTATTATTGCCGGGTAATGTTACCCGTAGAATAAAAGTAATAAGTGGATCATCAAAAGGACCTACTGGCACATCTAAACCTGTTTTTTTAAGATCAGGGATTTTATACCTACCTTCTTTAAAAGATCTTATACGATTGAAAAAATGATTCACAGGATCTTGAAGTCGTCCGACAATTTCAAGAATTTGATCGGAAATAAGTTTTTGCCATTCCGGAGTGTTTGCAACTTCATTGAATGACGGATGTGCAACAGCAAAAGAGGTAACGTCTTGTTTGAGTTGTTTAATTGTTTTTGCTTGTTTAATTATACCTTCAAAAACTCTTAGTAATTGACCCGAAGGATATTGAAAAATTTCTTCACCAATGGGTTCTGGCGCCTTACGCTTTGTACCACGTTGAGCACCAGGCTGCGCACCCCACATATCTGAAAGAGATAACAAACTAATTAATGAAATGACTAATAGACGTGCTGTAATCATTCTTTTCCCCCTTATAAACATACAACACTAATAGCATACCTATTCTTTGGATTGCATGTACATGCTTGCAAAGGAAAACTAATAATTACGCTTATTCAATCGTCACTGATTTTGCTAAATTACGGGGCTTATCTATAGGTCTACCCAGCTCTTTTGCAATAGCATAGATAAAGAATTGCATCAACCCTGTCATAGCCAAGGGCCCGAGTAATGGATTTACTTTAGGGATAATAAATACCTGATCGGCTAATGCAATAAGCTCTTTTTGCCCTTCAAAAGCAAAGATGACCAAATGCCCTTTGCGAGCTTTGACTTCCTGAGCATTTGAAAGCAGTTTTTGATAAATAATCGGGTCAAGATTAGAAAAGATAAATACAGGCGTTTCGTTATCAATTAAGGCAATAGGCCCATGCTTGAGTTCACCTGCTGGGTAACATTGGGCAAAGATATAAGAAATTTCTTTAAGTTTAAGCGCAGCTTCCATAGCAAACGGATAGCTGATGTGACGCCCCAAGAAAATAGATTTTTTATACTGAGCATATTTTTTGGCCAAACGCTGCGTAATTTCATGCTTATAATTTTCAATAGAGTTTTCTAATACCTCTGCAGCAATTAATAGATCTGATTGTGCTGTTTCCAGCTCGCGCTTAGATATTCTGCCCTTTTCATAGGCTATGCGATGTGCAAGCCAATACAGGGCTGCTATTTGTGTTGAAAATGCTTTAGTAGAAGCAACGGCAATTTCAGGACCCGCCTGAGTCAATAAAAAGCCATCTGATTCACGCACTAAGGTACTTGAAGCAACGTTGGTTAATGCAACGGTAGGAATTTCCATTGAGTTAATAAGGTTTACTGCTTCTAACGTATCAGCTGTTTCACCTGATTGCGATAAAGCTATAAACACACTTTTCTTGTCAGGGAAGAATGGCATGTAACGGAATTCTGAAGCAAGCGCCACTTTTGTTGGCATTTTGCAGATTTGTTCAAAGAAAAATTGTCCGATGCGAGCAGCATGCCATGAAGTACCGCACCCAATTAAACCGATAGTTTCAAGATTTTTAAGCTGCTCTTTGGTAAGCCCCATATGTTTGCTAATGCTGGAACTTGTATCTTGATAGAATTTGATAGTGGCACGGATAGCATTTTTTTGCTCATAAATTTCTTTAAGCATGTAATGTTCATGCCCATGCTTTTGAGTGTCGGTAATTTGTAGATTCAGTTTTTGATATTCGATAGGTAAGCTATTTCCCGAAAAATCATAAAGTTCTACTTCATGTTTATATACCAGAGCGAATGTTTCATCAGGCATATAAAAAACACGGTCTGTTTTGCCAGCAAAAGCTATAGGGTCAGAGGCTACAAATACTTCTTGCGCTCCTTGGCCAAAACACATAGGAGAACGTTTTCTTACAACTATGAGAGATTCGGGATGGTCCTGGCTGATTACCAATAGGGCGTATGCGCCATGCAGCTGATTTACCCAATCAACAAGAGCTTTTTTAAGAGGCTTGCCCCCTTTAAGTTCTTGTTCAAGAATGTGGGCAACAACTTCAGTATCCGTTTCAGATACAAACGTGTGGCCTTGTGCGGTTAATTTTTCTTTAAGATCACGAAAGTTTTCAATGATGCCGTTATGAACAACAGAGATTTTGTGCTGACAGTCAAATTGTGGGTGAGCGTTAAGTTCAGTAGGTGCTCCATGGCTTGCCCAACGGGTATGACCTATGCCTAAAAAGCCATCAAATGAATGACGCTCTATTTTTGAAATAAGGTTATGCAATTGCCCCGAAGAACGCACATACATAAGCCTTTGATCTTCAGGATTAAGGCAGGCAAAGCCAGAAGAATCATATCCACGATATTCAAGCCGAGAAAGGCCTTCAAGAATAGGGGTTTTACTTAAATTTTTTCCAACATAACCAACGACGCTACACACTTTGAGACCCTTTCCATATACTTGCCTAGAGAACTACTGTTCCCATTGGGCTACGATACCACAGGGCATTCGGATCATCAATGATGAAAAAGATATTAACGTTTAACGAATTGGAATTTACGACGAGCAGCTTTTTGGCCGTATTTTTTACGTTCTTTAAGACGTGAATCTACGGTTAAGAAACCATTCTGACGCATTACTGCTTTTAGGTTTTCGTCTGCTGCAACTAAGGCGCGAGCTAACCCGACCCTAACTGCTCCAGCTTGGCCTTTAAGGCCACCACCTTGAACATCAACTACGACATGGTATTCTTGATTGCTGATTAATTGAAGAGGAGAGCAGGCTTCAAGACGTGCTATTTCAGTATCAAAGTACTCTTTAAAATCTTTATCGTTTACTTGTAACTTTGCAGATCCAGGGTAAACCCATACACGTGCAACGCTGCTTTTGCGGCGTCCAACCCCATGAGAAAGAGGGGCTCTTTTTTGTACTTTTGCAGCTGATTCTTTAGCAACTCTTATTTTAGCCATAGCTTTATGAAGACCTCACTTATGAATATCATATAATTTTTAGGTATTAGTAGTATAATCCGAGCTTTTTTTTTGTAAATAACCCTACTTATTTAGCCTTACCAGCCATGTTCTGAATAGGTAATATTCTTTGTAATACATGTAATGGCTTGCTTATGAGCTGGAATTATATTGTCTGGAAGACTATCAATCTTAAAAAACCTCATGTCATCATGCTTGTCAGGTTCCTTATTGATCGGAGTTGGCATAGAACTTATATCCACCTTAAAAACAAGAGCTATAAGCTCTGCATCTGTACCCTTTCGATGAAAAGTATGAACTAAAGAAAACGAAGACTCAGGTATATCTAAACCAGTTTCCTCATTAACTTCTCGTTTTATACCTTGCAAGGCAGTTTCACCAGCTTCAACTTTACCCCCAACAAGACTATATAATCCATCACCGAATGTAGCATGATAACGACGAGCTAAAAGAATCTCATTTCCCATGCACATCAGGGCAAGAACACAGAGTCTAACCATAAAGAATCCCTTTAAAAAAACTGGCCTGCCAACCGTAGCCTATGGCGTAGGTTGGAGCCGATGATCGGATTTGAACCGACGACCTACTGATTACGAATCAGTTGCTC
>CAZJQM010000010.1:0-13980 GCA_964548355.1 uncultured Pseudomonadota bacterium | reverse complement strand
TAAACTTCTGCAAAACGTAAAGACATGCTTAATAAACCCAGTATGAATACCCAAAATGCTGCGCCTGGCCCACCAGAATAAATAGCGGTTGCCATACCAGCTAAACTTCCATTACCAATACCAACACTCAATGCGTTAAGAAATGCTTGGAATGGTGTCATTTCACCATGCTTAGCTGTAGATTTTTCAGGAAATAAAACTAAATGCCATGCTTTAAAAAAGTATCTGAACTGAACAAAACTTAATGCAAGCGTAACAACAATACTTGCGCATAACACATATAAAATAAGTGGCCAACCCCATATTTTTTGTCCCGCTTGGATCAAGATTTCATTCAAGTTCATGAGAAAATCCTTTGTTTTATATAACATAGTGGGTAGTATACAAGCATGCATACATTAAGTATATGTCGTACTATAAGGCTTATAAATGAAATTACTTGGTTTAGATTTAGGTGACGCATGGATTGGCGTTGCAATTTCAGATGCGCTAGGAATGTTTGCGCGACCGCTGCAGACTGTGCCTGCGCAACAACTTGAAGCTCATCTTAAAACTACGTTAGAAAAAGAACGTATTGGTTCTGTTGTGGTTGGATTGCCAAAAACTATGCGCGGTACCATCAGCGAACAAACACAGAAAATTATTGATCAGGTAGAGTATTTAAAACAAGCTTTTCCAACTATTGAGTGGATTTTATGGGATGAACGGTTAAGCAGTCAACGAGCACAAGCGCTTAAACCTGCAACATCAAAAGAAGAAAAGTTGCAATCCCATTCCCGTGCTGCCGCTTTTATTTTGCAATCATATCTTGATCATTTGAGCATGAAGCGTACAACATATTAAAATTGTATTGCTGGCTGAAATCATTAGGAATACATTAACAATTGAGCAAAAACACCTGAGAGACTGATCAATTTGCTTTAATTTCTGCCAAAAACTAGAATTTCAAAAAACAATCATTGACCAAATGTAAATGTGTTGGTTAGATTTTAACTGGCAACATGTGCCTACCCCAAAAGTAGAAATCAAAAATATTGAATGAAGCATAAATGGATGACGTTATTAAAAAAAGGAGTAGCATATGAAATGCAAAAAATGTTCCGGATTGATGGTATTACAATCGTTTTTTGATCATTTCCTTAATTTTACTGGTTGGAAATGCCTTAACTGCGGCAAGGTAATTGCGCGTAAGGAACGAAGTATCGAATCCGACTCTTTTAGCATGTTCTACCAACAACAAAAGTGCAAAAATAGCAAGTAGCGTTCTTAATATCTTCAAGCGAACCTCATTTGTAACCTACCATCAACTTCACGAGCTTTTATTCTACCCAGCGTGCTGTAATATTTCCGTGCCTATCAGAGCTAATCATAAATGTGGTGTCATAACAGATCCCCGCATTATTATTCAGTTGAGAAACTGAAAATACTACCTGGGGTTCTCCGACATCCTCTTGATTGCCGGCGCTCTCTTTACTTTCATACAAGATATCAAAACCTTTTAAGCAACATCTGGTACCAGTTTCAAACATATTTTCGCCAGGATTGGCAAAATCATATTGTGGATCAAGAAGCATCTCGCGTCTATAGCAGTTGGTAGTGCCTTCAAAATGACCCCGTATCACTAATTCATACGGTGTTGTATTAATAAAGATCATTTTAAGACCTTTGCTGTTAGCTGTAGTATTTGGCCACACTTGATCTGCGTGTAGCGACGGTACCGCTAACATAAGGCATAATAGTAGTTTCTTCATGTTGCTCTCGTTGCTTCAATTACCAATCTACGCGGATACCATATTCTGCGCTATTGTCAGTAACAATTGTAAAGGTTGTATTTTTACAAATGCCATTACCATTATTTAAGTTAGATTTTGAATACCATGTTTGTTGCTTACACGATGTTGCATTAGTACAATTAGTTGGAACATAAACCAACTCAAAACTGGTCATACAACAGCTTGGATCGTATCCAAATGATTTAGTTACTGTGGGTTGGGTGAGTGAAGCTGGATATATATATATTGTTTGTGAAGAGCAATTATTTTTACCCTTAAGATTAAATTTAAGGTTATAACCAACATATGTAGTATTATTAAAGGTCATAATACGCGCTTTAGCCATCCCTGCTGCAATTTGCTGTTGTATTTCTGCTTGCTGCTGAGCAACCTGTTCAGGTGTCATAGCTTGTAACGATAAACCCGCTAAAACTACTGTTAAAAACATCATTTTCTTCATAATTATCCCTTTTTGTTAATCCTTAATTTACCAATCTACTCGAATACCATGTTCCGCGTTGTTATCAGGAACAATATTAAATGTTGTATTTTTGCAAATACCATTACCATCATTTAAGTTCGATTTTGAATACCATGTTTGTGGCTTATTTGATGCCTTAGACCAAAAACCACCTTTTGCTGATCCAGGAATGTATACGAGTTTAAAATCAGTCATACAACAGCTCTTATTAACAGCAAAGCCATAATGGAATGCTTTAGATACCGTATATGGGTCATTTTGAGATCCCGTAGCTGGATATATCATAATGTCTTGGCTTGGACAGTTATTGCCCTTGTAGTTAATTTTAAGATGGTAGCCTGCCAGCGTACTGTTATAAAAATGAAAAGTACGCATTTGCTTAAGAGTAGCTTCATATTTGCTCATAGCATCTTTTCTTGCCTGCTCAGCTTTTGCTTGTTGTTGAGCAGCAGCCTGTTCAGGTGTCATCGATGCTTGTAGCGATAAACCTGCAAAAACAAGTGTTAAAATCAAGAGTTTCTTCATATTTTCCCCTATTGCAAACATTTCATATTGCATTATTGCACTCATATTAATAATGCACGAAAATTTACAATAGAATCAACGGTTTTGAGAATCTGCTCTGGGCAATCGGGTGAAAAAAGGTTACAATACCTGCATTCTTACAGTTCTTTTGAGGCAGAAAAAAGTATGGACAGCTATCTTATTATTCAATCTACGTATACCGATGTAGAAGTTGGGCTTGCCAGACACGGAAAGCTTATTGAAAAAAAGGTTATTTCTAAGCTACAGGCAAGCAGTCATATAGATGTGGCCATTGAGGAATTATTATCACAACATAAGATAGAGAAAAAAAACCTGATTTTTATAGCCGCTAATTGTGGCCCGGGACCTTTTACAACCCTGCGCGTAGTATTGGCTACCGCCAACGGACTTGGATATGGGCTCAATAAACCTCTTATTGGTCTTGATGGTATGCAAACATTTCTTGAAGAACACCACAGCAAACAATATCCCGTCACCGTCGCCTTACTTAATGCTTTTAGCAATGACGTCTATTTTGGCATAGATGACCATAGACAAAGTAAAGTGGGCTGGGAAAATGCACATAGTTTTTTAAAAAACTTACAAGAGAAATACTCTACACAACCTATTCGTTTTATCGGTTCTGGTGTTCAACCATACCAACAACTTATTCAAGAGCTTTTCGGTGATCAGGCAGTTATTAATAGCCAGCTTGGCCAATGCTCACTTGAATATTGCGCCCAACGTGCGTGGAAAAATTGGGAAAGAAAAGAAATGAATAAGCAACTCATGCCGTTGTATCTTAAAAATCAGCTCAATTCTATGCCGCAGGCGATTACAACTCATTGAACAATGAGCGCACCGCACCCAAACCAATCATAAGAGCATCTTTTGATCGAATCACTGTAGGCGTTAATCTGCAGAAGATAACCTTTTTTTCTTTAAGTAATGCTTTTTCAGCATTGGTTAAATCACCTTCTGGGCCAACCATGCATACAATGCGTTGCACTGAATGTTTGATGGAATTCATAACTTCTAGCAAGGGTTGTCCATACGGGTCAAAGTAAAGAGTGGTTGATTCAGGGGAAATATGTGCATCGACTATTTCTTTAAATAATCTCGGAATATGCAATATTGGCATTGCGAAATTTTTTGACTGTTCTGCAGCAGCAATCATTATTCTTTTAAGACGCTCAGGTTCTTTTTCAGACCAAACATGTTGTGTTTTGGCAGTTGAAATCAGATATATGTTCTGCGCACCTAATTCCACGCAGGTATAAAGCGCATCTTCCAAAGCATCTTTTTTAAGCAGCGGCAAGAGAATATCAATTGATGGCTTTAAGCTACGATTATCGTGATATTCTTGAACGAGAAATACTGCATCTTTTTTGGTAATCGATTCAACAACCACCCGTGCATGTTTCTGTTCATCAAATAGAACAACAATATCACCTTCACGCAATCTTAAAACAGATGCTATACGTGTCAGGATCTGTTTATCATCAATGATAAGTTCAGAAGGCGAATGCTTTAACAATCCTGATAGATGAGAAATGTAAAGTGCAAATTCGTGGGATACTGACATGATTAATCACGCATCATCATTTTTTGAACAGATTTTGAACAGAGGCAGGAAGTTTATAAAAAATACAAGCTCCCCATTTCATCAATAAAAGTTTAATGTGTGAAATACTTTCTGGCTTATAATTTGGATCATCTATAACAATATCATCTATTTCGTCTTTAATCTGTTGAGCACGCTTTGGACCAAACTCGACCAATGAAACTTCGAGTGATGAAACTGGAGCTGCGATAACAACACATGATTGTTCGCATGCTGGATGTGTTACAGTTACTTTGTATGCTCTGACAAAATGCCCAAACATTTCTACGTCTTGATATTCGATAGTTGGGCGTTCTACTACGGATAGTGCATCTACATTTTCTTGGCCCGGTTGTTCGGAAAAAGTAAGAATAATTAATGGTGTATGTGGTTGAGACACTTCAACATCCATGGTGCATGGCAAAGGTACTGCAGTAATAAGAGGATGGGGTACAGTATCTCGCTGCGCCTTAAAAACAAGGGCATATTGTTTTTGTTGTTCTTGCTCTAAACCATTTGCATGAGCTAATGTAGATAAAAATAGCAATGCAGGTAGGATATGAATATATTTCATGACAACCTCTAAAATGTGAGCCTAGGCTCTTTTATACTATCAAAGCAATAATGCTACATACTTTAGCAGAAATTAAAGGATAATGCATGAGCTCAGTACAGCCCACTGTTTTAGTCATACTCGATGGCTATGGATATAGTCCAGAAAAAAAATATAATGCTATTTATCATGCGCATAAACCTCATATTAATGCATGGTTTGCAAACTATCCCCATACGCTGTTGCAAGCATCAGGCCCTGCAGTTGGTTTATTGCCCAATACCATCGGTACTTCAGAAGTTGGACATTTAACTATTGGCGCTGGACGCATTATCCCGGAATCTGTGTTGCGCTTACAAGAAATGATTGATGATGGATCGTTTTTTAAAATTCCTACTCTTGTACAAAGTTTAAAAAAGCTCAAGCAAACTGGTGGCAGATTACACCTGATGGGCCTGCTTTCAGATGCTGGCGTACACAGCCATGAAAATACATTATATGCATTAATTAAAGCTGCATGCGACCATGATATTAAGGATATATATATTCACCCTTTTCTTGATGGCCGCGATGTGCCACCACGTTCTGCAATTACATATTTGGACCGTTTAGAAAAAATTATCAAACAATATAGCTGCGGACAGATCGGCACCATTCATGGCAGATTTTACGCCATGGACCGTGACAAGAATTGGCAACGCACTGAAGAAAGTTACAAGGTCCTTACCCAAGTCCAACAACATACATATTCAGACTACAAGCAGCATATTCAAAACGAATATGTGCATGGTGTTTACGACGAATTCATTCCGCCATTTCAAGTAAACCAACAAAGCATTGTTAAAGATGGTGATGGTATTATATTTTTCAATTTTCGCGCTGACCGTGCACGCCAAATCACCAACTGCTTTATACATCCAGAGTTAGTGCCATTTAAATCAATAAAAATTAAATTACAATTTTTTATCGGCGCCACGGATTATGATCATGATGCACATAATGATTGTTTAATTACCAAAGAACCGGTTCGCAATACATTCAAAGACGTTCTAGCTGCAGCACACAAAACAATGTTTTCAATCGCTGAAACAGAAAAATATGCGCATGTTACCTATTTCTTTGGTGGCGGTAGAGAACAAGAACAACCAGGTGAACAATGGGTACTTATTCCATCAATTAAAACACGCGATTACGTGCACTACCCAGAAATGTCTGCACGCGCAATAACTGATGCTGTGCTTAATTCACTTGAAAAAAAGCCGTGTGATTTTTACCTTATCAACTACGCCAACGCTGACATGGTAGGCCATTCAGGTGATTATGATGCAACCGTAAAAGCCGTTGAATGCTTGGACCGAGAATTAAAACGAATCTATGACGTGGTAATTGAAAAAATGAATGGCACATTATACATCACCGCAGATCATGGCAACGCAGAGCACATGTATGATGAAAAGTCTGGCCAACCAAAAACTTCACACACATTAAACCCCGTACCATTTATCATGATAAAAAAAGGCATTGCTAAAGATATGAAGCTGCCTCTCAAAGGACTTTCAGACATTGCATCATTTATTTTGAAGAACATGAATTTACCAGTCCCCCAAGAGATGATGAATAAGAAATAATTTGTGATTGCTTTAAAAAGATAACGTTATACAATTGTGCGCAACGAATTATAAGCATAATTAATGGAGTTATATGTTTAAAAATTTTTTTTACCTTGTTCTTATTTCGTCACTATCATTGTATATTCATGCAATGAATCAAAACTCAGATTGTGAAACAACTATGCATCAGGCAGCAGCAGGGGAAACTTTATATACATTACCAGAAACCATTGATGGCCTTAGTGAAAACAAATCAGAAATAGGACTTATCGATCATCTTACAACTCACAATATACTGGATAAATTAAAATATAGTGGCACGAAAAAAGTTTCTGCCTCCCAGTTATTTGTAGGCTCTAAAATTTTCATGACTCTTCCTGGAATATTGAGTAGTTCAAAGTCAGATATAGATACCTTTTTAGAAAATTACGATCAACTTTATGAACTTGGCATAGATGGTATCAATATTTTAACTGCGGACGAGTCAACTGAATTAGTAACTCTTGTCAAATTAATAATGCTCAAAAATATTTTTGAAAGATCAGAAGGTCGATCTATACCAAGCAAAAGAGCTTTACTATCTATGCAAGATGAAATTAAGTTTATTTCTGCATCAGTGCTCCCAGATGTACAACCTAATGTAGCTGAAGTGTTTCGCGTACGACAGCGTTTTTCAAACATGCCACATCCCTCTTTACGTTGTTCTGTCGGAGTAACATTTGGAAGAAACGTAGTCTGTCAAAGTAAATGTCCCCGAGAGCCATTTGACTTTGTAAAAAGCTATTTACGCAAATTAAAAGGGCTACACTGATAACACACACATGTTGATTAATCAAGGAGAATGTATGCAAGAAATTACCTGTATATTCTGTAATACACACAATAATTCAGTTGTCATTAAAGAAAATGGATATACGGGCAAACAGTGTTCTTCTTGTTCATTAGTGTACATTTCTCCGCGACCTCATTTTGAAAATATCGTAACCATTTACAGTCACGATGATGCTCATATTAGTGCATCAGCACATATTTCTGGCAATCTTTTAAAAAGATTATATGCACGCCACACATTGAACATTATCAAACGTTATCGCACATCTGGGGAGTTATTAGAGATTGGTTCTGGCGGTGGCTATTTTTTAGATGAAGCACGTGCGAAAGGCTTTAAATCACACGGCTTAGAGCTCAATCCCATGCAAGCAGAATTCATTACCAACAAATTACACATCCCATGCGAAACAACATTATTGTCCCCCCAATCATTTGGCAGTACAACATTTGATCTGATTTATCACAGTGATGTTATTAGCCATTTTTATGATCCGATTCAAGAATTCAGAACGATGTACAGCAAGCTTAATGCCGGAGGATTATTAGTTTTTGAAACAGGAAACATTGGTGATATTGATACCCGGTATTATAAAGAATTTACTCGATTTCAGTATCCTGATCATTTATTTTTCTTTAGCGAAAAGAATCTTGAACATCTGCTGACCATGACAGGTTTTAAACTTGTAAAAATATATCGCTATTCGATTGTTCCACATCTTAAGATTATGAAACTGATCACCTGGCTGCAAGGTAATAAAGAGAAAAAAAGTAATGAAACATTTTTCGCTCAACCCACACAAGCAACATTTAAGAGCAAATTAAAGAATCTTCTTAAAATGATTTATTATTACACACTCTACATCGTGCGCTACAAGATTGGTGCTTTGCTTCCTAAAAAAGGCAGGCCTTTAACGGTGATTGTAGTTGCGCAGAAAATGTAATTATCTCGACAGTTTCTCATAATGCACAAACGTATCATCAATATCGTATTGCTTGAATCCAACACGTTCATATAATGCACGAGCACTAGTATTGGTAGGCCGTGTAATTAAACGCACAATGGATACGCCATGATCAAAAAGATCGTTGATCGCATATCTAAGAAGTTTTTCTGCATAATGTTTACCCCTAAATTCTTTGTTCACATCTACAAAAAGAATAACACCTTCGTAAAATGATTTGTTGTAATAGGCTACAAAGCCCACGGGCTGTGACTTTACGTACATCATTTTGATAATGAGCTTGCCATAGGTTTGGGGGTAACGCAGTGATACAGCATGAAGCTGGAACTGTTTTACCGGATCAGTTTCCGTTCTGCTTTGTGCCGTTAACCAGTACCAATCAGCATCAAATTGATCAGCAATAAATTGCTTATCGCGATTGTAATCAAATTCAACAATTGAAAATGGTGGAGTTGTAAAATAATAGGTGGCAGTTGAACCAACAAGAATACTCAGGAAAATAGTTATCAGTTTTATGCGCGAGAAAGTTTTGTTATTCATTGTTAGTCCTTGTACCTAATTATATACAACATTAAACCTTGCGCGGGTGCCTTTGGCAATATCTGATCGGGTGATTTACGTGCAAGCTGGAATTCTAATTCACTCACATCTAAATCAGCACGTGAAGCAACCTCTAGGCATGCACCGACAATTCTACGAATCATAAAATGCAAAAATGAATGCCCACGTACAATAATTCTATATACTTTATAGCGTGGAATGTAGATAACATCAATCGAATCGATAGTACGGATAGTAGATTTAGAATCATCATATAATGTGCAGAATGATCTAAAATCATGAGTGCCTATAAACACGTTCAAACACTTTTTTAATTTTTCTAGATCAATATGGTGGCGGTAATAATAGCCATAGCGCGCAAACATGGGTAATGGACGCTCAGTAAATACATGATAATAATAAGTTTTTTGTAGAACATTATTTTGTGGATGAAACGATTCATCACAACGTTCTAGTGAACGGATAAGAAAAGCTGTTGGTAGCACGCTATTCCATGCTTTGCGCATACGTTCAGGATCGATATTAACATCAAGTCTGAAACGTGCCGGTTGCCCTAAAGCATGTACACCAGCATCAGTGCGTGATGCACCAACAACAGAAATTTTCTTTTTAAATACATGATGAAAGGTATCTTGCAAAACTTGCGCAACAGTCTGCTGATCATGCGCTTGCTGCTGCCAGCCATGATAATCGGTACCATCATAGGCAATTATTAGTTTGTATATCACTGATGCGTAACATTCGTAGTTAATTGAGACTTATATTCTTTAACAGCCTTCTCATAGGCTTCAGAATCAGAATAATGCAATGCACTCAACTTGCGAGCTATTTCATGAAATGTATCTAGAGAAATAGGTGCACCAATTCGTTTAAAAGTTAGAAAAAGCGGAAATAATGTTTTATTTAAAAATTTTCTGGGCGCATCTATAAAAACATTATCTAATGAAAGCTTTAGATTTGTCGCGTATTCAATAGGGCTACAATAAGGGTAAATATTATAATATGGGTCAGCTCCATGTAAAAGCAGAATGCCAAGAGCTTCTAAATATTCGAGTCTACAGGATTCTAGTTTTTTGACCTCTTGATGATCATCACAAATGTCTTGATTTTTCAATTGTGCAAAGCCATTTTTTATAAACCCAAAAGAGCTAATCACACGGATTAGTGGATAGTCATTAGGTATATTACTCATTGATCGATCAGGATTGTTATTATTTTTTAATAATATCTTTAATTTTGCAAGATCTACTGAAGTAGGATATTTGAAATGCAGATCTGGAATAACTAATGCCCACTCTCTATTGGTATTATCTTTATCGCCAGCTTCTTGCATGGCACCCGCATAAAAACAAATAACAAAATTTAAAAATAATCCCCTAATGATCAGATGCATAATAATCCCTGAATTAGTTTTTTATTTTCTAAGCGATGCTCGTAAGACTTTCTTTCTCAAACGAATATGGCTTGGTGTTACTTCGATAAGCTCTTCTGGGTGTATCCATTCCATACAGGTTTCAAGATCCATAGCACGAGGAGGTGCTAGTTTAATAGCATCATCAGTACCAGATGCACGCATGTTGGTAAGTTTCTTTTCTTTACATGGATTAACGTCCATATCATCATCACGGCTGTTTTCGCCTATGATCATACCTTCATATACTTCAGTCGCTGGGGTTACGAATAACACACCACGCTCTTGAAGGTTATCCAATGCAAAGCCGGTTACTTTACCGCTTTCCATAGAAACTAGAGCACCTTTGGTTCTTACAGGAATGTCACCTTTGTACGGTTGATAGCCCGCAAAGCTCATGTTTGCAATACCAGTACCGCGGGTATCAGTTAAGAACTGACCACGGAAGCCGAATAGGCCACGAGACGGGATTTCGAATTCTACGCGCATTCTGCCGTTACCATAATGGTTAACGTTTTTCATTTCAGCTTTTTTCTTACCAAGACGTTCCATAACAATACCTTGATGCTCTTCTTGGATGTCGAGTATTAGGTATTCCATAGGTTCATTTTTTACACCATCGATTGTTTTAAAAATAACTTCAGGTGCAGAAAGTTGTAATTCAAAGCCTTCACGGCGCATGGTTTCTACTAAGATACCTAAGTGTAACTGACCACGGCCTAGAACTTTAAAAGATTCTGGTGAGTTGGTAGGTTCAACGCGCAATGCAACGTTGGTACGTAATTCTTTTTCTAAGCGCTCTTTTAAGTGACGAGATGTTAAGAACTTACCATCACGACCATTAAATGGAGAATCGTTTACAGAGAAGTAAATAGCAACGGTAGGTTCATCTACTTTTACGTACGGATACGGTGCAGGGTTGCCCATTTCGCACAATGTTGTACCGATAGTAATATCAGTAGAAAAACCGGTTATTGCAACGATATCACCAAATGACGCTTCTGGTGTTTCAACTTTTTGTAAACCTTCGAAGGTAAATATTTTAGTTACTCTCATGGGCTGGCTAACTGTTTCATCTTTGCAGCAGATAAATTGTTGCCCCACTTTGATAGTACCACTAAATACACGCCCAATGGCGATAAGACCAAGGAAGTCTGAGCGATCAAGGTTGGTAACCAAGAATTGTAAAACACCTTCATTTTTTTCTACTGGTGCAGGGATACTATTGATGATCGCATCAAATAAAGGGTTCATATCGCCTGACATTTTGTCAGGAGTTGTGTTCATAAAGCCAAGCTTTGAAGAACCATAGAGCACCGGATAGTCCAGCTGATCGTCAGTAACGGCGAGATCAAGGAAAAGATCATTTACTTCTTTTTCTGTACGTGCGATGTCAGCATCTTTTCTATCAATTTTATTAATAACAACGATGGGACGTAGTTTAAGCTCTAAAGCTTTACGCAACACAAAACGTGTACCTGGGAGCACACCTTCTGCAGCATCAACTAATAGCAAGAAGCCTTCGACCATCTGCAATGTACGCTCTACTTCACCACCAAAGTCAGCGTGACCTGGGGTGTCAACGATGTTAATACGGTAATCATTGTATTTAATACCTGTATTTTTCGCCAAAATAGTAATACCACGTTCTTTTTCAAGGTCATTAGAGTCCATAAGACGATCAACAGTATCGTCCTTCACGGCCCCTGCATGCCTAAAAAGCTTATCAACCAAAGTAGTCTTACCATGGTCGACGTGTTCCACAATTGCGATATTACGAAGATGAGAACGTTGCTTAGTCATTTTAAAACCTACACTTACCGGTTATTTAGATTCATTATCATTAATTAATTTTTTTAAATATTCACAAGCTTCTAACGTGCCTGCATCTTGTGCTTGCATATGTTTTTTATCAAATTCAGCGATAGTTGGATAAGAAGCTGCAACTGAGTTAAGTAGTTCAGTAAAAGCAGCTGTATATTCTTCCCACGCTAAGCCTTTGATCTTTTCATACGCATCTTCATAGTTCAGTTCATGCGCCATATTCCATATAGCATTTCCAAGAATTACATCAGTCATGCCCATAAAGACTGCGTGTAATTCTTCAACTTCATCAGCTGTTATTGCAAATGGCTGCGCATCGAGCACTATACCACCACGGTTATCTTGCTCTAATATAGCAATAATTTGATCTCTATTTCTAATGATATATTTTTGTGTTTTTTCATCTTTGAGCCAAGCTTGTGCTTTTTGCTCAAGGCTAAAGTATTGATTCTCTACAGCTTGTAAACTTAGAAAACCTAATAATGGAATAAGTAATAACTTTTTCATATATAACTCACTTTTGATTGATTTTTAGTAGTTCGACCTTAAAAACCCCTAACTTTTCTTACTTCTAGTGTACCAGATATAAAAGTTTCTGGTAGTAACCCTAAAAGCCAAAAGGCCCTTATTTAACAGCCTTAATCAGGCCAAGAAGATAGGTACATGCTTCTGTTATGCCAATCTTTTCAGCTTGTTTTTCGACCGCCTTATATTCCTTTTTGCTGGTATAATGGCTCAACATTTGCTCTTCTAATTTCTTTGCCTGAGCTAGAACTAAATCAACTTGCTCAGATGACAGTTCTTTTCGCTTGCCCTTCATTGCTTTAATTGTCGATAGAAGCTCATGTAATTGAATTTCAATATCAAATGTCTTAGCTCTAACCCATCCAGCATTTTCATCGATAATGCCAAACATGCTTTCAGCAAGATTTTCATACTCATCAGGACAAGAACACAATGCGCAATCGCAATCATCAGAGTCATGATTTTCTGCAAGCTTTTTTTCAAGTAACTCAATAAGTACTGCTTTTGTCTTAGTATCTTTCAATGCTTCTTGTATCTTAGTCTTATTAAGCCATTTTTGTGCTTTTAGTTGTAAGCTAAAATATCTATTTTCAATAGCTTGTAGTTGAGACACAACAACCAAACCTGTTAGCATCAATAATAATTTTTTCATATGAATCTTTCTGTTATTTTTGAACCTTTTTTTCAGACAGCTGCTTTTTAAAATTTTTGAGTCCTGTATACAGCTGACTATTCCAAATATTATTGCCATATCTTTTTATCTCTGAGGCAATATCGTATATAGTTTCACCTTCTTTATTCTTGATCGTCAAATCAGTAGCTTGATGCTTTACTAACAATTCTACGATTTCAAATAATTGAGTAAGTTTTGCATGAGTTCTTATATTAGTATCTATATAGCGAATATGGGCCCATATCGCAAAAAGAAAACTCAAACCATTTGCGCCAAGAACAATTGCCCCATGAAAGTTTGATTCAATCGTCAAGACTAAAATAAGTACAAATAATATAGGCGGAGCTATTATCTCCCCATAAAATCGAAAGTCATCGCTTTCAACCAAAGACCCCATCGATCTTAAGGTAAGCATTAAAGACGTATCTCCATCGTCATTAACCGCAACATTTGGCGAAGCTCCTTGCTTAAGAGCTTGCTTAACTTGTTCAGCGTTTTTTTTGTTAATAGCTTTAATTAATGCTTGGTCTTGTTCAGATAGGATTGCTTGAACAGAATTAGCCGTAGCTAATGATGTTGCTTGTATGCATAGATTGGAAGAGCACACGTCTGAACTCCAGTCACTAATGCGCAACTCGTATGCCGTCTT